>JAYUEJ010000158.1:0-6842 GCA_043739265.1 Rhodopila sp.
GGCAGCCCAGTTTCCCGACTTCTCCCGCGCCTTCGATACCGCCGCACCCAAAGCGCTGAAAGGCTGTGCACCGCCATTCCTCACCGCGCTGCCGGAACCCGGCATGGTGCAGATCTGGACCGGCCTGATGGCCAGCACCGCCCCGGGATGGAGCCTGCTAATCCGCCCACCCGCCAATCTGCCGGCCCCTGGCGGTTACAGTCTTTATGAGGGTATCGTGGAAACCGATCACTGGTTTGGCCCGCTGTTCACCAATCTCCGGCTGACGCGGACGCACAAACCAGTGCATCTGCGCGCCGATTTTCCGCTGCTGCAGGTCCAGCCATTGCCGCGGCAGGCCTATGCCGAACAAACCCTCAGCGCCACCGCGATCGTCCCCGATATGGCCAGCATGAGCGACGACGATTGGGACGCTTATCATGCAACGATCGCGGGACCGAGCCTGGATCGCAACCGGGCGTTCGGCGCCTATTCCGTCGCCGTCAGGAAGCGCCGCCAGGGCAGCTGTCCGGTCGCCGGGACACCGACGGTCAATGCTGTGCCAGTGGTTGTGCCAGTACCGTTTTAGCACGATCGTTTGGCGCAGCAGACGTTCGCGCCCGTGACCGCTCGGGAATGCCCGCCAGACGAAGCCCTTGCAGGTAACGATCCAAATCGTCCTGACGCTTAAGCGGTGAACGCGCGGTCGCTGCCTGGATCGAGAAACCGGGCTCCAGCTCCAGTAAATCCTTGCGGACGAGCGCCGCCTCCCGGTGAGCCCCCATCGCGCCAAGCGCCGCCAGCAATACTTTATGGGTTGAAGACAGTCCCGGATGGCGGTCGCGGGCTTGCCTTGTCACCCGCGCCGCGACCTCGTGCTGACCCGTCAGCAGCAACGGCAGGCCCAGCGCGGTGTCGAAGAAAAACCCATGCGGATCGTGCGGCGACAAGCGCTTGGCATGCTCGATGCGGCGAATGGCTTCCCGGTGCTGTCCCAAATAACAATACGCCAAACCGGAATAGCACCAGGCGAGTGCCAGGTTCGGATTCAAGGCGATCGCACGTTCATGCGAACGAAGCGCGCCGGCGGCGTCCTTATGCAGGAATGCCTCCACATGCCCGGCGACCGTAAAACCGCGCGCATCGTTCGGGTCCAGCTCGACGGCGCGTTCCGACAGGTCCTTGGCACGTTGTATCGCAAGCGTGACATCATTCGCCCAGCCCTGCCCCAGCGACAGCAGATGCCAGTGCGCGAGCCATGAATGACAGGCGGCACTGGACGGATCCAAAGCCAACGACCGTTCGAGCAGACCTCCAGCCTCCCGGAACCCCGCTTCATCCAGGCGGTATATCGCGGGTATCGCCCGCAACATCAGATCGTACGCGCCAGGATCGACCAGCGGGCGCGATCTGGCCTCCATCGCCTCCCACACCAGCAGTTCCGGCGCCATCCGCGCCGCCGTTTCGGATGCGATTTGGTCCTGCAGGTTAAGCACATCCGGAAGCAGGCCGTCGAAGCGGCGTCCCCAGGTCATTTCACCGGAGCCGCGCATGTTGGTCAGGCGCAACACCACCCTGATCTCGTTTCCTTTCTTACGAAAGCTTCCCCGAACCAGAAAGTCCAAATCCAGGTCCCGCCACCGCTCGGTTTGGCGTGGTTCATCGATCAGCGCCGCGACCGACGCCGGCGCAAGGCAGGTAATCCAACGGAAGCGGGCGAATGCGGTCGTCAGTTCCTCCGCGAGTCCCAGGGAGAAAGCGTTGTCGCCGACCGGTCCAATGGCGGTGAACGGCATAACGCCAAGCCGGATGGCTGTCTTGCGTGCGCCCAATGACTCTGGCGCGATCACGTCCATCGACGTCGCTCGGGACCCGGCGTTCTTCGTCTCGGCAAGCAGTTGTTCGGTCTCGATCGAAAACGTGTTGCGGGTTAAAATCGCCGCCAATATCCTCGGCACGTCCGGTGCATGATAAGGTTTCATAATTAATTCAAACCGGTTATCGGCGCCTGCGCGTGTTTCGCCGGGAAAATCATCCAATCGGCTGGAGGTGACGATGACAGCAAGATTTGGTCGTGCCAAAGCAGCGCTTTTCGCCAACGCCACCCCGCTCACCCCCGCGGGAAGCCAGGCCTCGGTCAGCAGGGCGTCGATCTTTTCATTCGAAACCAGCAGCGGAAACGCAGCCGAACTGTCCGCCAGCCCAACAGCGCGATAGCCCGCCCGGATCAGGATGTCGCAGGTCGCCGTGCGAATATCCTGTTCGGGTTCGATCACAATGACGGTCCGGTTGTTACCGTTACGTACGATACTATCCGGTTCAGGCAGGCGCTCCGGCTCCGGTCCTTCAGAACGGGGTAAAAACAAACAAATCGTTGTGCCGAGCCCGACTGCGCTTTTTAGTTCGACCCAGCCTCCGGACTGGCCGGCGAAACCATGCACTTGCGCCAGACCCAGCCCGCTGCCCTGGCCGATTGGTTTCGTGGTAAAGAACGGCTCGAAGACCTTTTCCCGCAGTTCGGGCAAAATGCCGGTGCCATGATCGGTGACGTCGATACGAACATAATCGCCGGGGATATGCTGCGGATTGTCTGTCGAGACCCCGCGCATCCTGATGTTATGGCATGATATCGTGATGCTGCCGCCAATCGGCATCGCGTCGCGGGCGTTCAGCACCAGATTGAGAATCGCCGATTCAAGCTGGCTTGGATCGACGCGGCAATTCCACAGCCCCGTTTCCGCATGGACCAGAACCCGGGCGCTCTCTCCGGCGGCCTGCGCCAGCAACTCATGCGTCGCGGAAATAACCCGGTAAACCGATACGGTTTCCGGACGCAGAATCTGCTTGCGGGAAAATGCCAGCAACTGTCCCGCCAAACGCCCGCCGCGTTCGGCCGCACGCTCGATCAGTTCGGCACGTTGCACGGTTCTGGCATCTCCACGCGCTTCGGCCTGGGCGCGCAAAGCCGTTGCGTTGCCTAATACAACAGTCAGTAAATTGTTGAAATCATGCGCTATTCCGCCAGTCAAACGTCCGAGCGCCTCCATTTCCCGGGTCCGGACAAGGGCGCCGGACGACTCGGTGTGGCGCCCGCTACGCCTGGTATCCAGGCCGACCCAATGCACGCTCCAGTTAACCCATGAAGCAACAACCGGCTTTACATCTACGCCAAGAGAAAGGGACCGAACTGCCGTGCTGAACGGTCGCCATATCCCGGCCACCCAATCTTTGCCCGGCATGCATGATCCTGCAATGGTCTCTAAAAAAGCCTAGACAGAAACAGCAGAAATAAAAACCCCTGTAGAAAATTTCCACGATCAAAATCGCTTGCGGTCATCACGTTCCTGAGACTAACGCTGCCGGAACATGATAGATCCAAAATGAATCCACCATGCGCCGGTTTACACGGTTGAAAGGGCGATCCACCGCCCGGGTTCAGGCAAGCTTTGACCGTCGCGCCTCAGGCAACCGCGGACGTCGCATTCAACATTTGCCGCAGTCTGGCCGCGCCGGACGGGCCCTTGATCGCTTCCCGCCAGCTCGCCTCGGCCACCCGCTGATGCGCGGCGATCGCCTCATCCGCGCCGGTAATCATCGCCACGCCCGTCTGCGCATTGGGATGCGTATCGGTGCGAAACGGGTTGATCCCCAGGCTGACCCGGTCCCGCGCCCGCAGAATCTTGAACGACGAACTCGGCGGCGA
The DNA here is from genome assembly GCA_043739265.1 of Rhodopila sp. Classification (GTDB taxonomy): domain Bacteria; phylum Pseudomonadota; class Alphaproteobacteria; order Acetobacterales; family Acetobacteraceae; genus Rhodopila. Next base: position 3,683 of record JAYUEJ010000158.1, read on the forward strand.
CCCGGCAAGCAAACCGAACTGCAACCCCATCGGCTCGGTTTCCATCAGCGTCGCTATGTTCGCGACCTCCTGCATCGCCACATCGCGGCAAATCCGCCGCACCCGGTCGGACATGTTGGACCCGCTGACGATTCCCACCTCGATCAACCGCTGCACCGCCGGCAGCGACACCATCGCAATGATGCTCGGCCGCCGCATCGCATACATGCGTTTCCGGGCCGCCAGGATACCCAACACCTGTTCGGCCATACTGCGCATCGCCATCCGCTCGCTACCCGCCTGGTCGGCGGATTCCTCGAACGCTTCGGCCAGCGCATTGTCGTAGGCGTCCGACGTGGTCAGGTAGCAAAGCGGTCCGGCCAGTTGAAGAACCTGATCGGCGGTTTCCTCGATTTGCCGCACACGCTCAAAATACCCGATCGGACGGTTGTAGTACTCGACGCCGATGCCAAGCAGCGACAGCGGTGATATTTTCAGCAGTTCGGCCAGCCGCTTGATCGTGTCGAGCTTGATGACCTCGCCTTTTTCATAGCGATACAGGGCGGCGCGGGACACCCCCAGCCTGGCGGCGATCTCCTCGGCACGCAGTCCCGATTCGAGTCGAAAGGCTCGGAGCTGCTGTCCGATTTCGGTAAAACGCATCGACATGGAATGCACGCCCCTACACAACTTATGCGAGTAACTAACTGATAACTAGCCACTTTACCGGACACTGAGACAAAGCCTACCCTCGGAATATCCGTCATCACGGGGGCAAGTCTGTCTCAGGATCGGCGTGTTCGGAGCAGTTTATGGTGAACGAACTCTAAAACTCAACCCCCCTTCATGGCCTGCGACTCGTTTCGCCTCCCTCGATCACAGTCATGGCTTCTCCCGGATGCTGTGCGCCGCCATTCCCTCGATCGCCAGGATAAGGGCCGAGTGATCCAGCTCCGCCCCGCCATGCGCGATGCAAGAGGCGAACATTTGCTGCGCCACGGCGGTGTTGGGCAGCGACAGACTGAGCGCCTTGGCGGAGGACAGCGCCAGATTCAGATCCTTCTGGTGCAGCCTGACCTTGAAGCCCGGGTTGAACGTGCCGTTGAGCATGCGTTCGGCATGCAACTCCAGCACGCGGGAGGATGCGAAACCGCCCATCAGCGCCTGGCGCACCCTGGCCGGATCGGCGCCGGCCTTGGAGGCGAACACCAGCGCCTCGGCCACCGCCTGGATATTCAGCGCGACAATGATCTGGTTCGCCACCTTGCAAACCTGACCGGCGCCGGGTTCCGACCCGACATGGGTGATATTTTTGCCCAACAGATCGAACAGCGGTTTTGCCCGTGCGAAGGCAGCGTCCGGCCCCCCCACCATGATCGTCAGGCTCGCCGCTCTGGCGCCAACCTCCCCGCCGGAAACCGGAGCGTCCAGGTAGTCGCAGCCCTTCGCGTTGACCCGTTTGGCATAATCCTTGGTCTCGATCGGACTGATCGAGGACATGTCGATCACCAGCGTGCCCGTCCGCAGCCCCTCGGCCACGCCGTCCTTACCGAACAGGACGGCTTCGACGTCGGGCGTATCGGGCACCATCAGGATGACCACCTCCGCCGCCGCCGCCACGTCCTTCGGAGTCGCGACAACCCTGGCGGCGGCACGGATTTCGCCGGTCAGGCTGGGCCGCTCCACCACGATCAGGTCATGGCCGGCGTTTTTCAGGTTCAGGGCCATCGGGCGCCCCATGATGCCCAGGCCGATAAATCCGATCTTCATGTCGTTTGCTCCTGTTAGGGGTCGCTTGGGGGATGCGGGTTCCCCCGGCCACGACGGAGAGTGATGAAACTCAAAGGTCGAACCGCTCACGCCAGGTCAGCCCGGCGACGGTATCCCCGGACGGGCGATATTCGCAGCCGACCCAGCCTTTGTAGCCAAGTTCGTCCATCCGGCGAAACACGTAGCGCCAGCCGATTTCCCCGGTACCCGGCTCGTTTCGCTGCGGGACGTCGGCGATCTGCATGTGGGCGATCACCGGCATGAACTGTTCCATGCGTTTGGTGATGTCGCCCTCGGTGATCTGCACATGGTAAACGTCGAACTGTAGCCCCAGGCGGTCGCGACCGATCGCTTCGACGATCGCGGCCCCTTGTGCCTGAGTATTCAGAAAATACCCGGGCATATCGCGATGGTTGATCGGCTCGATCACGATCCGCACCCCGGCCGCCTTCGCCTGTTCGCCTGCCCAGGCCAAATTCGCGGCATAGACCGCCGTGGCCGTGGTCAGCGACACGCCGGAGGGCACAATCCCGGCCATGCAGTGGATCTGCCGGCAATCCAGGGCGGCGGCGTAATCCAGCGCCTTTTTCACCGACTCATGGAACTCCGTCTGCCGGCCGGGAAGGCTTGCCATGCCGCGTTCCCCATTCGCCCAATCGCCGGGCGGCATGTTGAACAGGACCTGAGTCAGGCCCTCGGCGGTCAGGCGTTCACGCAGTGCCGCAGCGGGAAAGTCGTAGGGAAACAAGAACTCCACACCCTCAAACCCGGCGCGACGGGCGGCGGCAAAGCGGTCCAGGAACGGCACCTCGTTGAACATCATCGACAGGTTGGCGGCAAGACGCGGCATGACGGACCTCCTTTTCCCCAGGGTGTTCCCCGGACATTGACGATCTGGGACATCGACGGTCGTGGACATCGACAGTCGTGGACATCGACGGTCGGGGGCGGCGGCGGGCAGCTTGCGGCGATGCCCCCTTGTCTGCCCGTCCGAAACACGCAACGACTGGCACTGGTTGGCGCGGACGCTACAGGCGAGCGATAGGCTTGGCTAGGGCGCGGCGGCGTCCCGGCGGGCGAGACATCGCGGATGGAGAGGCATGATCGCTGAACGGATTCTGATGGGTTTGCTGCTGGGCGGTGTGGCGATCGGCTGCGTGCTGGTGCTGTATCCGTTCATTTCGGCGCTGCTGTGGGCCGGTATCCTGGTTTATACCACCTGGCCGGTGTTTGAGTGGCTGCGGCTGAAACTCCATTTGCGGCGGGCCTGGGCGGCGTTGCTGATGGTCGCGCTGACCGCCGTGGTCCTGGTCCTGCCGATTGCCGTCGCCGCACCGGGAAGCGCCGAGGATGTAACCCATTTGCGCCACGCCATCATGGACGGTCTGCGCTCCGGCCTGCCCGATTCGCC
>JAYUEJ010000159.1:0-6839 GCA_043739265.1 Rhodopila sp.
AGGAGCGCGCTTGCCACAGCAGTCGCCTCAATACTGCGCGATGGTACAAAATAGGCGCCGATAATCGTCAAATCCAGGACAGACAGGGGTGACATCTTGTCGGTGCTGCTGCCGCCTACAGTATAGACGAGAACAGCATCGACGTGCTGGCGGGCGGCCCCGAGACGGATCGGGACAATGGGGCTGCTGCCATACTTCGTGGTATAGCCAGCGGCCGCCGCCGTTAGTTCACCTACCAATGGGCTGATCGGGACGAACTCACCGAATTGAGCATGAGATTGGGCGAAGGCGATCCATGCATCGGCCTCACGCGGCGGTACCGGAACAAACTGGCCGCCGCTGATGCGCGCTAGACCTAATCTGGCCGGAAAGCGCAGCAGAGGCTCGACGTTGGCGGCATGAAGGACTGCTTTGTCGAGATCGGTGCCGCTGGCCGGTGAATACTCTGGCCGGACGGCAAGGTATTCGGCACCCGAACTCATCTGGGTGCCCGTGCATCCACCAACGAGCGAGAGTACGAGCATGAGTCGAATGAAACGCATCTTGTTTCCACGTCAGTGTTATTTCGTAAAAATACTAAACTACGACCGCATTGTGTCCACAAATTTATGCCGGCTGCGTAGCGCGTCCTCTTGCGGACCAGGTAATTACTTCCGCAGACCGCGCAGAGCCAAGCGCAGGATCGCAATGATGTCGTCGGTCTCTGACATGGCGGTTACCCAATTTACGCTGGAAGCCCTCCTTTTCGAACAAGAGTCACGGCATGGTCCGGCAATGAACACGCAGCGTCTCAAAGAAACACAACCAAATTCTTCGGCACATCAGAGAGGGCCGGTCATCTGCGACGCTGGCGCTCTCCAGGCCCGGCCGCTGGCACGTTCCGCTCCCGCGCCAAACCACCCGCCCTACACTTGAAACGCCTGCCCCAAAAGACTACCAACACCTCTGGAGAACAAGCATGAACAGAGATGCCGTAATCAGCCAACTACGCGCCCGGGAAGCCGATCTCCACCGGGCTGGCGTAGCGCAACTCTACCTGTTCGGCTCTGTCGCCCGCCAGCAGGCCACCCCTGACAGCGATGTCGATCTCTTTTTCGACACGGACAACCCGCGCTTCAGCCTGATCGAACTCGTCGATGTCCAAGAACAGGTAACCGCCATCCTTGGCGTGGAAACCGAAATCATGTCCCGCGCCAGCCTCCACCCCCGCCTTCGCCAACAGATCGAGGCGGAAGCTCTGCGCGTGTTCTAACGTGCCAAGAAGCATCATCCTTCGCTTGCTGGACATACCAGACGCCATCGATGCGGGTGGCCAAAACGCTAAAGCCCCAGGGCACGCGCCCCAGGGCTCTTGACGATCTGGCTATGCGGAATGGATACCGCGACCACCCACAAATAGGTATTTACAGGCCTGAGGTCAAGCGTCCCAACTGCAACGCATGCAAGACAGTGCTACGAACCGCCTTCAAGTCCGCCGCGTCCAGTATCACCGTTGTCCGGCGGCCTGCCACCAATATGCGATCAACCCGACCGTTGCTAACCGTCGTGAGGAGGTCCGATTTGGCCCAACTGTCCTCCACTACGCTCATACCGGGGTATTTCCCGGCCGGTATGCGGAAATGAAAGGCCCGCTGGCGGGTTGGCGCTTTTGTGGACAACGGGACAATCGTCGTAAGCCCACTTGTCGTAGTTACGACCACGCAATGCCGTTCCTTATACATTTCCGGCAGCACGCCAAGTGGGCCGATCATGAGTCCAGGTGCGGCCACCTGACGCGGATCAGGGCCGAACTCGACCATGACAATTTGTCCGGGTGCAAGTCTGATGGTGTGAGGAACCGCCATTGACCGATGTCAGCATGGCGCGCTGCGCGCAACAATCCCCGGGGCGCCAGAAAAATGCCCCCTCCCCACTCCCAGAATAACCCCCATAATGAATACTACGGCCTGAACATCACCCGTCCATGAACAGGATTGACCATGTCGCCAGAAGCCGGCCCAACCTCCCGCGTGTATTTCTCCCAGCGCCTGAGGCTGCATTACGTTGACTGGGGCAACCCCGACGCGCCGCCGCTGATCCTGCTGCATGGCGGCCGAGATCACTGCCGCAACTGGGACTGGGTCGCCGCCGACCTGTCCCGCGACTACCACGTTATCGCGCCCGACCTCCGCGGCCACGGCGACTCCGCCTGGTCCGCCTCCGGCCATTACACCATGGCCAACCACATCTACGACCTGGCGCAGTTGATCCATCAGCAGAACCTCGCCCCGGTAACCATCGTCGCCCACTCGCTGGGGGGCAACATCGCGCTGCGCTACACCGGCATTTACCCGGAAAATGTCCGCCGCCTCGTAGCGATCGAGGGTCTGGGCCCCCGCCCCACACCAAACGCCGACCCCGACATCAACACCATCGCCGAGAGAATGCGCACCTGGATCGACGCCCAACGCGCCATTTCCGGCCGCCAGCCACGCCGCTACCCAACCATGGAAACCGCCTACGCCCGCATGCAAGAGGAGAACAAGCACCTCACCCCCGCCCAGGCCAGGCACCTTACTCAATACGGGGTCAACCAGAACGAGGACGGCACCTATAGCTGGAAATTTGACCACTATGTCCGCCTGTGGCCGCCCTACGACATGACCCGGGATGCCATCGCCGAACTCTGGGGCGCGATTACCTGCAAGACCCTGCTGGTGGTCGGCACCGAAAGCTGGGCGAAGAACCCGGCCGAGGACGGGCGGTTGGACTACTTCAACAACGCAACCGTCCTGGCGGTGGAAAATGCCGGCCATTGGGTGCATCACGACCAGCTCGATTTCTTCCTTGCCAGCGTGCGCGCCTTCCTTTCGGAACCATAGCGTCCCATTGCGCCGACGCATCCATGGCAAGATCGGGTTGCCCCGCCGAACCTGAAGCGGTTATCGCGCCTCGAACACTCAAACAAAAGCGAACCAACCCTTCTTCTGCGGTCGAAACACGGTTTATCGTTGCTATTCGGCAATCCCCGTGCGAATCGAGGGTGGCCGTGTAATCCTGTCCGGGTGGTTCGAACGACACCATGCTGTCCACGCAGACGATATGACCGCGGAACGCGCCGACCGCTTCGAAACGCGGGCAAAACGCCAGGCGCTGCGGGTTATCCGCAAAATCGTCGGTATCGCGCTGTTCCTCGCCGTTTGCATGTGGTCGTTCATCGGCTGGTCGCTGTGGTCGGAATATAATACCGCGCGCGCGGTCGGCCAAACCGAGGGCTATAACCTAACCGCCGCATTCGCCTCGGAATTGACGATGACCTTCGATTCGGTCGCCGCCGCGTTCCGGCTGATCGAAAGCGATATCAGGATACGCCCGTTGGGCACCGCCTGGGACATGGAAAATCTGCGGCGGGCGATCATCGCGGTCGCTGGCCCCGACATCCAGATGCGGATCGTCGGACCCGATGGACACCGGCTGTTCTCCACCGTTCCCGCCGACACCGGAACATCGGACGTCAGCGGGGAACGTCATTTCATCGCGCACCGCGACGATCCCTCCACCCGGCTGGTCATCGATCCGTGGCGACCCGACATCGCCGGAAAGGCGATCGAAGTGAGCTGCCGTCTGGAAACCGCCGAAGGACATTTTGCCGGCGAAGCGACGCTGTTGCTGAACCCGGCCAAAATCATCAAGCTCAATCGCGAAATTGATCTCGGCCGCCGTGGGGTGGTCGTCGTTCTGGGCAACGATGGCGTCATTCGCGCCGGCTTCGACCGCGATCATCCCGACGGTGGCGTCGGCGTCGGCACCGACCTGCGCGGTGCGCCTTACCCGGAACACCTCGATCCCGGCGCCACCGCCGCATACATCAGGGTGGCTCGGGTCGATGGCATCGAACGCCTCATCACCCTGCGCGGACTGGCGCGCTATCCGTTGCGGGTAAGCGTCGCGCTGGACCTGGACGACGTGATGGGGGCCGCGCGCGCCCACGTCTGGTTGATCGGTCTCGTCGGGCTCGGCGCCTCCGTGCTGATCGGCGTCCTGACCGTGCTGTTGCTGCGGGAGGTTTGGCGCCGCACAAACCGGGAAATCGAACTCGCCTTCGATCGCGACAGCCTGCGGTCGGCGACGGTGCAGATCGCGGCGGATCGCGCCCGGCTGGACGAAACCAACCGCGAACTCCGGGTCAGCCAGGAAACCGCCGAACTCGCCAACCGAGCCCGCACACAGTTCCTTGCGCATATGAGCCACGAATTGCGGACGCCGCTGCATGCGATCATCGGCTTTTCCGAACTGATTCAGGACCAGGCGCCCTCCAAACCCGGATCGCCCCCCATCGCCGGCTATGCCGCCGATATCTGGGCTTCGGGGCGCCATCTGCTGGAACTCATCAACACGATTCTGGATATCTCCAAGGTGGAATCGGGTACTACCACGTTGACCGAAACAGTTTTTCCGGTCGCCGATCTGCTCCGCAACAGCCTGGTCTCCGTTCGCGCCCAGGCCGAGGCTCGGCATATCCCCATCGTGCTGCGGCTTCCGGAAACGACTTTGCGGGTGCGGGCCGACCGGACGCGCCTGATGCAGGTGTTGATCAACCTGATGGCGAACGCGGTTAAATTCACGCCTGACCAAGGCCGCATTACCCTGGCCGCGTCGGTGACCGATTCGGGCGGTCTGGTGTTCTCGGTCATCGATACCGGCATCGGCATGACCGAACCGGAAATCGCCATTGCACTGGAACCGTTCGGCCAGGTGGACAACACCCTGTCGCGCAGCTTCGAAGGCACCGGCCTGGGCCTGCCGTTGGCGCGCAAATTAACCGAGCTTCACGGCGGGCAGTTGCAGGTGACCAGCATCAAAGGCAAGGGAACCACCGTCAACGTCATATTGCCAGCGGAACGTGTTCTGCTCGTTGAAGCGGCCAGGGTCTGATGGTTATCGTGTTCGGGTCGATCAACCTGGACCTGATCTTCAACCTGCCGCGTATTCCACGATCGGGTGAGACGGTGCTGGGCCCGGCCACGCGGATGGAGCCAGGCGGCAAAGGCGCCAACCAGGCGGTGGCCGCCGCGCTTGATGGCGGCATCGTGGTTATGGCCGGGTCGGTGGGGGGCGATGCGCTCGGCGATGCCGCACTGAGGCTGCTGCGGGCAGCAGGTGTCAACCTGGACCGGGTGGCGTCAGTGGAGGCGAGTACCGGCTGCGCGGCAATCGCCGTCGATCCGCAGGGCAACAACGCCATCGCGGTCGGCTCCGGCGCCAACCTGTCAACCACCGCCTCGCAGATAGAAGACGCGCTGCTCGGCCCCAACGCCACCGTGGTCGTCCAGATGGAGGTTCCGGCGCCAGAAACCGCCGCCCTGATCGCACGCGCCAGAAACCGTGGCGCGCGCATCGTGCTGAACCTGGCGCCAGCCGCGGTGCTGCCGGAGGACGCCCTGCGCGCCGTCGATGTGCTGGTGGTCAATGAAACCGAGGGCGCTTGGTTGGGAGACCACCTTGGATGTGCGCCGTCCGCCGAGGCGTTACGCGATCGGCTGGGTGGAATCGCCGTCGTGCTGACCCGAGGCGCAGAGGGGGCCTTTATCGCCAGCCGCGACGCCATCTGGCATCAGCCTGCCGAAACGGTCGCTGCAATCGATACGACCGCCGCGGGCGATTGTTTCGTTGGAGTGCTGGCGCGCGCGCTGGACCAGGGCGAAACGCTACGCGCCGCCGCTCGCCGAGCCGGTATCGCGGCCGCATTGTGTTGCACGCGTCACGGCAGCCAGGGCAGCATTCCAACCGAGAAAGAAACGAGTGCGTTTATGCTCTAAGGAGTTGTTGATCATAAAAGGCTTCGAATGGGGCTCCGCGGACCAACGCCGGTGACGTCGAAAGGCCGGCCCGTCCTCCCCGCCAATCCGGTAGCCGGTCAACAAAACCTAAGCGCCTTGCCGTCGTCCGGTCAGTTTGTTCCAGGCCGCGCCGACCAGCCCTTGCGGCAGGAAGATGATGAACAGCACCAGCAACGTGCCATAGACAAGATTGTCCCAGCCCAGCGCGCCGGTGCCGAAGAATATCCGCAAGCCCTCGGCCAGCAGGATGGTAATGATCGCGCCGACCGTGGGACCGGGCAGCACATAGATGCCGCCGACCACAGCGGCGAACACCATCTGCAACGAAACATTGATGCCGCTGACAGTGTCCGGCGCGATGAACATCTGATACTGGCAATACATCCCGCCGGCGAACGCGGTCATCGCCGCACTCAGCGCGGTGATCTTTAGTTTCTCCGCCATCACGTTCACACCGGCGGCTCCGGCGGCGTCTTCATCCTCGGCGATCGCTTCCAGGGCGTAGGCGATCATGGACCGGTCCGCCCACCAGCGGATCGACAACCCCACCGCCCAGACGGTCAACGCGACGAAATACCAAGTGATTTTATCGGCGAACTGAAACGACTGCCATGCCCCGACGCCTGGCACGCGTTCGGGCGTGTAACCCAGCGATCCGCCGGTGATGGCGCGGCTCGCGTTTGCCACTTGCTGGACGATGGCGCTCAACGCCAGCGTAACGAGAGCGAAGTAATGCCCGGTGATCCGAAAGCGCGAGCATGGATAGGCGACCACCAGCGCCAGACCGACGGCGACCCCCATCGCGACGGGAATGCCCAGCCACGGCGTCAGGTGAAAATTATTCCACAGCAGCGCGCTGCCATAGGCGCCGATACCGAAGAAGCCACCATGGCCGAGGGAGACAAGACCGAAACGACCCATGACCGACCATGACGTGTAGGCAAACGACCAGATCAGCACCACGATCATCAGATGCAGCGGATAGGGTTGTTGATACACGAACGGCAGCGCGATCAGCGC
>JAYUEJ010000160.1:0-2261 GCA_043739265.1 Rhodopila sp.
CGCCCAGCAGCACATAAGACAGACCGCCTCGGACGTGACCGAGCAGGGAGGACAGGAAGTTGACCATGGCGCGGGCCATGCCGGTCATCTCGATCAACAACCCGAGGAACACGAACAGCGGCACGGCCAGCAGGATCAGCGAACTCATGCCTTCGTCCATGCGGGACACGACGACGGTCAGCGGCGTGCGGGTGAGGGTGGCCAAGTAGGCCAGCGTGGCCAGCCCGAAGGCGAATCCGATGGGGACCGACAGCAGCACGGCGGCACCGAGCAGCATGACGAAGAACAGCAGCAGATTCCAGTTGCCGAAACCCTTTAGCCACGGGCCGGCGAAGTGCAGCACCGTGGCCAGTCCCGCGACCACGACAACGCCGAACAACGCGTCCTTCCAGGACAGCCGGAGCAACCGGGTCAATGCCGTGACCACCATCAGCGCGGCGCCAACCGGGATCGCCATGGCGCGGAAAGTGTTGTGGATGCCCAGGGCCGGGGTTTCGATAAACCACTCGTCAGCCGCGTATTCCCATGCCGATGGCAGCACCATCAACAGGAACACCGCGACCGCGGCCGAGGCCAACGCATCGGTTCTTGCCCGGCCCGCCGCCGACATGCCGCCGACGATCGCGGTCAGCCGCATGTGTTCGGAGCGTTGCAGGGCGATCACGCTGCCCAACATCGCCAGCCAGAGGAACAGGATGGACGCAAGCTCATCGGTCCAGACCAGTGGCGCATGGAAGGCGTAACGAGCGGTCACGCCGGTGAACAACACGACGATCTCCGCCAGCACCAGAAGCGCGGCTGGTCCTTCGGCGATCAGCCGCAGCAGACCGTCGATGCGGGCGGCCGCGAAGCTGGGGGCCGGGGCGAGGCCGGCGGTGAGGTCGTGTGCCATGTCAGGACAGAGAGCCGACTTCGGCTTCCAGGATAGCCCAGGCCTCGTCGCCGAATTTCTTCTTCCATTCGGCGTAGAATCCGGCGGTCTTCAGGGCTTCGCGGAAGGCCGGCTTGTCCACCTCGACAAATTCCAGCCCTTTGGATTTCAGGTCGTCGGCGACGGATCCATTCAGTCTGGCGATATCGGCGCGCTCTTGCAGGGCCGACGCGTTCAGTTCGCGGGCGATGATCGTTTGCGCGTCGGCGGGCAGGGCGGAGAAGCCCTTTTTGTTGCCGAGCATCCAGAACCCGTCCCACATGTGGCTGGTCATGGAGACGTATTTCTGGACCTCGTACAGTTTGGCGATCTGGATCAGCGTCAGCGGGTTTTCCTGGCCCTCGGCGATTTTGGTTTGCAGGGCGGAATAGACCTCGGAGAAGTTGATGCTGATCGGCGAGGCGCCAAGGGCGGCGAACATGCTGGTCCATAGCGGCGAGACCGGGACGCGGATTTTGAAGCCCTTCAGGTCGGCCGGGGTTTTGATCGGGTGGGTGGAGCTGGTGATCTGGCGGAACCCGTTGTCCCACATTTTGTCCATGGCGATCAGTCCGCGCTTGTCGATCTCCGACCGGACATGGGCACCGAGTTTGCCATCCATCGCCTTCCAGACCGTGTCGTAGTCCTTGAAGGCGAAGCCGATGCCGTTGATGGAGGCGGCCGGCACCAGGGTCGCCACGATCAGGCCGGACAGGGTGAAGAAGTCGATGGCTCCCGAACGAAGCTGCGACAGCATATCGGTGTCGGAACCCAATTGGTTGTTGGGGAACAACTGGATATCGACCTGGCCGTTGGTTGCGGCCCTGATGCGGTCGATCGCCTCTTGCTGGCGGACGGTCTGGGGGTGAGTCAGAGGCGCATTGTTCGCCAGCTTCAGGCTGAATTCCGCCGCGCGGGCAGGCCGGGTGTTGATAGCGAACAGGGGCAGAGCGGCGCCGGCAAGCACGGTGCGGCGGTGGAGAAGCGTCATACGGGAATCCTTGGCGGTTTCGTTCGGGCGGCAAACTACTGATTGGGGCGGGGGTGGCAAGGGCAAGCTGGAACCGGCAGGATGCGGGCATGACCGACAGCCCCTACCTGTTCCGTGCCGCCGAGCATCCTTTGCATGAGGCGACCGACCGTTTGAAGGTGCGTGAGGCGGTGTCTGGTTTCGGCATCGCCCTGCGGTACCAGGAGCGCGCGCCGGACTCGATCGGGGCGCCGGAGGGCGACTGGTGTGAGACGGGTCATTCCATCTTCATCCTGTCCGGCCGCATCCGCTATCGCTTCGACAGCCATGTGGTGGAGGCCGGTCCAGGCGACATGCTGCACATCCCGGCGGGGCGCGCTC
>JAYUEJ010000161.1:0-2258 GCA_043739265.1 Rhodopila sp.
TCCGCGGCTTTTTTTTGAAGGCAGATGAACGCCGATGAACGCCGATCAGGGGGATATCGGGCGCCGTCGCCGGGCGAATGGATGTGGGCTTGATGAACCGGCCATTCGCCTCTCGGACGGTCAGCTTCTGGCCTTTTTGGCGATCCTGACGTAGGCTGGACCCGGCTCACCGCGGACAATCGCCACTTTATGCCCGGACCGCGATCCAACCGCATCGGCGTTCATCCCGCTTATCGGCGTTTATCGGTCTGCAAAAAACCTGCGAGCGGCCGGACACGGGCCGTCGCGGCGGGCGAAGGCCTGCCATCCACGCCTTTGTTTGCATAAGGCGTCGCCCCAGTATTATCGCATCAGGTATGCGCCATTTCCCCATCGTCATGGTTCGGCTGGTTCAGGCCACTTATTCCCGCACATGTCGCGACAAGTAGCCCGGACAAGCCGTGCCACGACAGGATGAGGGCCTGACGGAAGATTTGCTTATCGTTGGGCGTTGCCTAATAGCGTGGCGTACCCGGCGGCAACCGATGCCTTGGCCGGCCAGATGCTGATCCATCAGCCCATTTTGGCGACGTTGGCGCCCTTGGCGCTCCACCTTTGTTCATTCACCCGATTGCCCTCCATCAACCGGTGCAAATCAGGCTCGGTCCCGATGCAATCGGGTGCATGGCAGTCCGCCGATCGGTCCGTAGCCCCGATGCCGTTGGTGATACCGTGCGGCACCAGGGCAATCGCGGTAGAACCGCCCCCGATCGCGGACACACCGCGACCGGGGGTCGGTGTTATGGATCGTGAGTCTGAAAGGCCTGCATTTAACCCAGATGCACAACATCGTCAATATAGTTTCATTTTAATAATGAAAATGAGCCGCACAAGACAAAGATGTGTCCGCGTCAGGTGTATCCGGCCCCGACGAACCTTATATGTTCGGTTACAGCAACCGATGAGGTACGGCTTTGACCCATGCGCGACCGAAGACTCTCGGCCGGCGTCAACTCGCGGCGATCGCCATGACCGGCCTGCTCGCGCGGTGCGCCGCCGTTCCGGACGTCGATGGGCTGTCACCCCGGGACATCGGCCTTGCGGGTCGGCAAACAAAGCCCACCCCCGACCCAAATCCAAACGCAGGCGACGCCCTGCAGCAGCAATACGATGGGCAGGGTTCCGTGTCGGCCAGCCCACTGGTATTCGGCAACCAGGTCACCCTGCTGCCCAGCGGAACAGAGGCATTGCGCGCGATCTTCAAAGCAATCGCCGCGGCCCGGAACAGCATCAACCTGGAGTATTTCATCCTGGCGGACGTCGTATCCGACGGCGTGAACCTGTCGGACCTGCTGCGGAACAGGCTAACGGCGGGGGTCAAGGTGAACATGATCTACGACGCCATCGGATCGCAGGACACACCGGCGGCGTTCTACGACGGCATGCGCAAGGCCGGCGCGAAGGTGGTGGCGTTCAATCCGGTCAGCCCCGCCTCGGTCTGGCCGTTCAGCATCGGAAGTGCCCGCTCCCTGAACGACCGCGACCATCGCAAGATCGCCGTCATCGATGGCCGCATCGGTTTCGCCGGCGGGGTCAATCTGGACAAGGCTTACGAAAACCCCGAATCCTCCGGCATCCCACCGGATGGCAACACGCGACACGCTTTTTGGCGCGACGAAGCGATACGCATCGATGGCCCCGCGGTGGCGGAACTGCAGAAGCTGTTCTTTGCCACATGGCAGGACCTGAAGGCGCCAACGGCTGACCCGGCGGATTATTTCCCGCCTTTGCCGCGCCAGGGCGTGCAAACGATCCGCGTCATCGGCAGTGCGCCGAACAATAACCAGCCGCTGTATTACGCGTCCCTGCTGACCGCGATGCAAAGCGCCCGCCGCCGCGTCTGGCTGTCCAGCGGCTATTTCGTGCCCCCCCACAAAGAGCGTGAGGACCTCGTGAAACTCGCCCGAACCGGCGTGGACGTACGGATCATCGCACCGGCATTCAGTGACGTGCAAAGTGCGGTGTTTGCCGCCCGCGCCGCATACGGCGACCTGCTGGAGGCCGGCGCCCGCATATATGAGGTCCGGGACGCGGTTTTGCATGCCAAACTGGCCGTTGTGGACGACACCTGGACAATGATCGGATCGTCCAACCTCGATCGCCGCAGCGTGGTGTTCAACAACGAAGTCGATGCGGTGATCCTGGGCCATGAAACAGCGGGCCAGGTCGAAGCCTTGATGCAGCGCTACATGGCCGCCGCCAGCGAAGTCGTTTTGGCG
>JAYUEJ010000162.1:0-2256 GCA_043739265.1 Rhodopila sp.
GCGGACGATTCGGAAAATGCCCCGCAGCACCGACAGGCGGATCACCAGATCGGCTGCCAGCCCGCCGATGCGTTGCAGGATGCCGGCATCCTCGGGCAGGAACAGCGTGCGCAGCAGGCGGATGCGATGCACCTTGAACGGGGCGCGGCGATCGAACTCCCGCCAGCCCTGGATCGGCCAACCGTCGCGATAATCCTGCTGCGGCGCCAGCACCGAAACCCGGCCGGCGCCGAATCGCGCCAGGCTGTCATAGACGATGGCGGACCCGCCATGCACCGGTGGAAACGTGTTGGCAACGACCAGGCAACGATCCGGCCCCTGCGGAGACGGGGTGCGGACTGGGGGCTGGGCGCCGCCGTCGGTCAGGGTTCCGGATCGTAGTTGATCGTGCAGTTCCTTGACGGTCAGGAACACGCCGCCGAGTTCGTCGCGGAAAAAGCTCAGAAATCCGGAAATGCGGTCCAGGAACACCGCCAGATCGCGGTGGGTGCGGACATAGGGCGTGTTGCCCGGCTCCAGCGACGGGCTGTGATAACTCAGCGTGAAAATCCGCTCGCCTCGCTTCAACAAGGCTCGCGTCAGGCGCAGCATCGCCGCGAGGTCGGAGCCTTCCGGCGACAGCGTGATGCGTTCCAGCAACCCGGCCCGCGCAAGCAAGCCCGGCGCCCGTATCGTCCGCAACGGCTTGCGTTCGGCGAGCCCATAAATGCCCGGCATCGCATCCGCGAGCAGCCCGGTGAAGGCTCGGGTTACCGGCAGTTCCAACAGCCGGCGGCGCGCCCCGAACCAGAACGGGCCGTAATCGAACGCGGAAAAATCCGGCCCGCCCGCGTCAGTGTAGCGAGTGCGGGGGATCAGGCTGGTATCGACCAGGAAGCCCTCGTCCTCCAGCAACGAAGCGGTCGCCGGTCCCAACCCATAACGGCCGGCTTTGTACACCGTGGGCTGCACGTTGAAGCTGTCGCGCACGGCTTCGGCCAAAACGTGCAATTTCTCCCGCTCCAGCGCCGGTGGCAGGTTGCCGGGGAAGGACAGTCGCTCCTCGGTTTCGGTGTCGAAGGGGGGGGTGACCCAGGGATGAAGCTGCGCCCCGATGTCGCATTTTCCATCCGCGAGATACTCACGCAGCACGGACGCCGCGGTCGGATCGGATGCGATGGGATACGTCACCAGATAGGTCGGCCTGGCATCGTAGCACGAGAATACCTCATGCGCGCGCTTCTGGTAACGGATCGAGGACGTTGCGTTGTTGCGCGCCGAAACCGGGCGGCCCCAATGAAATTCCTCCTCCGCAGTGACGATGATGCACAGGATCGGCCGTCCGGCGGGCAAGCGGATGGGTTCGATGGCTGGAAACAAAGAGCCGGGCTGGTTACCCGTGCCCGAAACGCGAGGCATGGCGGCTGCTAACTCCTGGACGCTTGCCGGTCCTTATGCCGCGTGCGGAAGGACCTGACCACCGGGGACTTCATCCAGATGGCATGCCGATAGATGCCCGGCGCTCACTGGCCGCAGCAACGGCTCCTCCACCCGACAGCGGTCATAGACGAACGGGCATCTGGTATGGAACCGGCATCCCGACGGGGGATTGATCGGGCTCGGTACATCGCCTTTTAGAATGATCCGATTCCGTATCGCAGTCGGGTCTGGCACCGGAACGGCTGACAGCAATGCGCGGGTGTAAGGATGATGCGACTGTGCGAACAAGGTCCGCCGGTCCGCAAGCTCCACGATCTTGCCGAGATACATGACAGCGACCCGATGAGTCAGGTGTTCCACCGTCGCCAGATCGTGGCTGATGAACAGCAGCGCCAGGCCCAGTTCGTCCTGCAAATCCGCCAGCAGGTTGATGATCTGCGCCTTGACCGAGACATCCAGGGCCGAGACGGCCTCATCACAGATGATCAGATCGGCGCCCGGCGCCAGGGCCCGGGCGATGCCGATGCGCTGGCGCTGGCCGCCGGAGAATTCGTGCGGAAAGCGGTTGATCGCGTCGCGCGGCAGACGGACTTTGTCCATCAGCGCCTCAACCTTTTCGATCAGGTCGCGGCGGCCATCGACCATGCCGAAATTGATCAGCGGTTCGGCCAGGATATCCCGGACCTTCATCCGCGGGTTCAAACTGCTGAACGGGTCCTGGAACACCACCTGGACCTGCCGGCGTAGGGGGCGCAGGCCACCGGCCGACATGTCGTCGATGCGTCGGCCGGCGAGGACGACCTGGCCCGCGGTCGGCTTCAGCAACCGCAGCACCGC
>JAYUEJ010000163.1:0-2255 GCA_043739265.1 Rhodopila sp.
ATGTGGCTGGCCGAACTGCATACCGCGCCCGAACGGTCGGTCCTCGCCGCGCCGCTTAACATTGCCAGTGCCATCGCCACGCGCACCAAACGCATGAAGGTCGGCATCGCGGTCCAGGTTCTGCCGCTCTGCCACCCCCTGCGCATCGCCGAGGAAGCCGCCACCGTCGATCACATCAGCCACGGCCGCCTGATCTTCGGGGTCGGCCGCAGCGGGTTTCCCCGAACTTATCAGGCCTACGGCATCTCCTACGCCGAAAGCCGGGAACGCTTCGCCGAGGTGCTGGAAATCCTCAGGCGCGCCTGGACGCAGGAACGATTTTCGTTCCACGGCCAGTTCTACCATTTCGACGACGTCTGTCTGGTGCCCAAGCCGTATCAGGCGCCATACCCGGAACTGCGCATCGCGGTGAACAGCCCCGACACGTTTCAGCAAAGCGGTGAACAAGGCCTGCCGATCTTCGTCGCCACCCGCATGGGCGACCTGAATGAACTCGTGCCCAACCTGCACACCTACCGGCAGGCCTGGGCCGCCGCCGGACATCAGGGGGAGGCGAAGGTTTACCTCCGCGTTCCGGTCTATCTGGCCGCGACCGAGAAACAGGCCCGTGAAGATCCTCACGAGAGTGTGATGTTTTTCTATAAGTATCTCGGCGAGCGCATCGAGGCATCCGCCACGCAAGAAGGCGCGCGCGCGATCGAAAACCGAGCGGAACGGGGCCAGCGGCTGATGACCATCGACTATGAAGAGGTGTTGAAAAGCAAGATCGTCGTCGGCACCCCCGCCATGGTCGTGGATCGGCTATCGACATTGAAGCAGTCGCTGGGTCTGTCAGGCATCCTGGCGGAGATGAATTGCGGCATGCGCATTCCGCACGACCGCGTGGTCAATTCGTTGCGGTTGATGTGCAGCGAGGTGATGCCCCATCTGCGTGATTAGCGCAAAATCGTCCGACAAAGCTTGAATCGCCGAACCTGAATGGCACTTCTCATGGAAGGCTTGCGCGGGAATGTGCGGCGCTCCCCGTGATGTCAACGCCGTTTTGCCGCGAATGCGTTATTATCCCGTGCTTATACCGGTCTGGAACCGGGGAGAGCGCCGTAAATGTTGTCATCGTCATCTCATTCAGGACCGGACATCAGTCCCCTGCGCCACTGGAAAACCGCCTCGGCGGCCGGGGCCGCGGAACTGATAATGCCCGGCAGCACGGTCGCCGTGGGCTGGGTGGGCGATGGCCTCGCCACCGCGCTGGTCGATGCCTTCGTCGCCCGCTCCCAGCCTAATAACCTGACCATCGTTTACGGGGCGACGAAACGGGAAGGGCGAAACCACGGCCTGAATCTGTTGGCACATGAAGGATTGGTGCGGCGCGTGGTTGGCGGCCAGTGGCATCCGGTTCCCCGATTGCAGACGCTGGCGGCCGCCAACCGGATCGAGGCCTACAGTCTGCCGGTCGGCGTCATTAACCGGCTGTTCCGCGACATCGCCGACGGCTTGCCGGGGCACCTCAGCCGCAGCGGTCTCGGCACGTTCACCGACCCGCGTAACGGCGGCGGCCGCCTGAACGTCCGCACGCAGGAGCAACTGGTGCGCCTCGTGCGCCCGGCGGGGGATGAGGCGCTGCTGTTCCACGGCTTCCCGATCAACGTGGGTTTGATCGGGGTCGCCTTCATGGAGGGCACCGCCGCCATCGCGATGACGCGGGAGTCCCGGACCATCGCCCGGGCGGTTCGTCAAAGCGGCGGAATCGTCATCGCCCAGTTGGACCGGATCGGCACGCTCGAAAAACTGCCGCCCGGCCAGATCGTGGTGGAGGATACGCTGGTCGATGTCCTGGTCGCGGCGGACGCGCGGGAGCGGGCGTCGGAGACGTTTTCGTCCACTCCAGCCTCCACAAGCGGCCAGCGCCACCTGACGCACTGAAGCCACGCGCCGCGGGCTTGCCATAAATGCGACGCGATCAGGCGTTTCGCAGCGTGTCCGCAATGCATCACACCAACGCCGGCTGGAAATCCAATGAGCTTACGCCGACCTTATGATTCCTGGGGATAGGCCCTACCTATAGGCTCCACCGTCAACGGGAATGGCACCACAATGAAACTGGGTTTCTTCACCATGCCGATCCATCCGCTCGGCAAGGACTGGCGCCAGAGCCTGCGGGAAGATCGGGAGGCGTTCATTCTCGCCGACGAAGCCGGTTACGTCGAAGGCCTGTGTGGCGAACATGTCACCGATCAGGCCGAAAATATCACCTC
>JAYUEJ010000164.1:0-6812 GCA_043739265.1 Rhodopila sp.
GCCCAGGCTCGGGAGGTCGATCGCATCCTATCCGCCTGGGTGCGCGGCCAGGCGCTGTGCTGCCTGATCCTGGCGTTGTATTACGCGGCGAGTTTGACGGTGGCAGGACTGGACCTGGGATTGATCGTAGGCCTGACGGCGGGGCTTTTGTCTTTCATCCCGTATGTTGGGTCGATCACCGGCGGCGTGACCGCGATCGGGCTGGCGCTGGCACAGTTCCCGCATTGGCATGGCGTGGCTATCATCGGCAGCGTTCTGGTCGCGGGGCAAATCCTTGAGGGCTATGTGATCTACCCGCGTTTTCTGGGCGACAGGGTGGAATTGCCGGCGGTTTGGGTAATCTTTGCGCTGTTTGCCGGCGGTGCGGCATTCGGGTTCCTCGGGGTGATGCTGGCAGTCCCGGTGGCGGCGACAATCGGTGTGCTGGCACGCTTTTGGTTGCGCCGGTATTTGATGAGTCCATTGTATCTTGATCCGCCTCCATCTGACAGACGATACGATGACCGATCGAACCGTAGCAGATAGCCCTGTTACCGATGATGCGTTGATCCATCATGCGTCAAGGTGGGCCGAACGTCGGCAACTCCTGTTGCCGTTTTCGCATGAGCCCGGCTACGACTCCCGGGACTTTCTGGCGGCCGGTTCGAACCAGGAGGCGCTGTCGTGGTTGGAAACCGCATGGCCGGACCAACGGATAGCGCTGTGGGGGCCAGATGGATGCGGCAAATCACATCTGCTGCATGTCTGGGCGGAACGGATTGGCGCGACAATGCTGACTGGGCGGCTACTGACGGATCAGACCCTGCAGGACCTGGCTGTTACGCCGGAGAGCGGCGCGGTGGCGCTGGATGATGCTGACACTGTCGTATCGGAATCACTTTTGCTGCACGTCCTGAACACCGCGCGCGAACGGAACTTGCGTGTCCTGCTTTCGGGCCGGACTGCGCCGTCACGGTGGCCGTTTCGCCTTGCCGACCTGTCGAGCCGATTGCGGGCCATTACCGCAGTGGAAATCCGGGCGCCTGAAGACCATCTGTTGGCTGCGCTGTTGTTGCGACTGCTGTCGGATCGGCAATTAATCGTGACCCAGCCGGTTCAGGACTGGTTACTGGCCCGGCTGCCTCGATCTCCCGCGGCGTTACGGCAAGCGGTAAATCGTCTGGATCAGGCCAGTTTGGCGGTCGGCAAGGCAATCACCCGTTCGCTCGCCACCAAAGTCCTGGCGGACGATGGCTTCGCGATTACGAATTTCGACCGTGTGTCGTTGTCGGGAGTTGACCCCTCCTCTCAACTCCCCGACTTCCTGTAAGGTGGCGACTTCGTCGTGCGAAGGGAGCTCATCAATGGTAATTAAGGCTGACCCTACGGTGATGATGGAACGGGCGGGATCACCTGGCGCCAAGGTGCCCGGGGTCAAATATGCCAGGGCCGAGGAACCAAGCCCGAAGGCGGTCGCGGCCAAGGCGAAGCTGGGATCCCTGCCCGCACCGACAGCGGCTGACCTCGACAGTCCGGAAAGATTTATCAATCGTGAGCTGTCGTGGCTGGATTTCAATCATCGCGTTTTGGAAGAAGCCGAAAATCCGAGACATCCGCTGCTTGAACGGCTGCGCTTCCTATCGATCAGCGCGTCCAACCTGGACGAGTTCTATTCGGTGCGGGTCGCTGCGCTGATCGGGCAGGCGAAGGCCGGAGCTACGTTGGTGTCCGCCGATGGGCGCACCGCGGCGCAACAGTTGTCCGCGATCAAACAGCGCGCGGAACTGTTGCTGCTCGACCAGCAACGTATTTTGAGCGAGCTTCTCGACCTGCTGCGTCAGGCCGGGGTGGCACTCTGCGGAACCGACACCTTGTCCGACGACGATAAAACCTGGCTCGATGCCTGGTTCATGGAGCGGGTCTTTCCGGTGGTGACGCCGCTGGCGGTCGATCCGGCGCATCCGTTTCCATTTATCTCTAACTTTGGCCTGGTGCTGGCGCTGCATCTGGTGCGGGAAGATGATGGGCAGGCCATGCGCGGCCTGTTGCCATTGCCCGGCCAAGTGAGACGTTTCGTCCGTCTGCCTGCCGGCAAAGCAGCCGGCCTGGTTCGTTTCATCCTACTGGATGACCTGGTCGTGCTGTTCCTGGATCGGGTGTTTCCCGGTTTTCGCCTGACCGGTTATGGACTGTTCCGGGTGATCCGCGATACGGACGTCGAATTTGAAGAAGAGGCCGAGGATCTGGTGCGGTCTTACGAAACCGCGTTGAAGCGGCGCCGGCGTGGGGTCGCGATTCATTTGGAAATTGGCGCCGGAATGCCGCTGGAGTTGCGCGAACTGGTGATCGACGAGCTGGATGCGGCGCCTGATGAGATTCACGACGACCAGCGCCTGCTGGGTTTGGCCGACATGCAACAGATGATCGGCGATGATCGCCCCGATTTGTTATTCGCACCCTATACGCCGCGCTTTCCAGAGCGCATCCGCGATTTCGGCGGCGATTGCTTTGCCGCAATCCGTGCCAAGGACATTATCGTCCATCATCCCTATGAAAGCTTCGATGTCGTTGTGCAGTTCCTGCGCCAGGCCGCGCAAGACCCGGCGGTGATCGCGATCAAGCAGACGCTGTACCGCACCAGTCGCGACAGCACGATCGTCAACGCGTTGATCGAGGCGGCGGAGGCCGGCAAATCCGTCACCGCGATGGTTGAGTTGCGCGCTCGTTTCGATGAAGAGGCGAATATCCGGCTGGCGCGGCGCATGGAAGCGGCCGGTGTACAGGTGGTCTATGGTTTCACCGGATTGAAGACGCATGCGAAATTATCGCTCGTGGTCCGGCGTGAGGCAGGGGCGATCCGGTCCTATGCCCATTTCGGTACGGGAAATTATCATCCGATCACCGCACGTATATACACCGATCTGAGTTTCTTCACGACCGACCCGGCCCTGACTCGCGACTCCGCCCGGCTGTTCAACTTCATGACGGGCTATGCCCGACCTGAACTCATGGAGGAACTCGGGTTCAGCCCGCTGACCACCCGCACGAAGCTTCTGGCGCTCATTCATCAGGAAATCGCTTTCGCTCGGGATGCGAAGCCCGCGACCATCTGGCTCAAGATGAACAGCCTAACCGATGTGGAGCTGATTGACGCGCTTTATCAAGCGTCCCGCGCAGGGGTGAAGGTCATGGCGGTGATCCGCGGCATTTGCTGCCTGCGGCCCGGTGTGCCAGGCCTTTCGGACAATATTCGCGTCAAGTCGATCGTCGGACACTTCCTGGAACATGGTCGTGTCTGTGCATTTGGCAATGGCCATCCATTGCCCAGCCGCCACGCGCTGGTCTTCATCAGTTCGGCCGACTGGATGGAACGCAACATGGATTGGCGGGTTGAAACTCTGGTGCCAATCCATAACCCCACCGTTCAGGCCCAGGTGCTGGACCAAATCATGGTAATTAATCTAAAGGACTCACTACAGTCGTGGGAATTGAGTGCAGATGGCACCTGGACCCGTGTCGCGATCGGCCGTAAGCCACTCTCCGCACACGAATATTTCATGACGAACCCGTCTTTGTCCGGTCGTGGATCGGCGCTGCACGGGCCCGTCGTGGCGTCCCCTGTGTCGGTGCAGCGAAAGCCGAACCGGGTAACACAGGACTAACGCATGCCCTTCTCTCCGCCCCCTGCTTTGCCGCGTTGCGGAGTCGTGGACCTTGGGTCGAACTCGGTTCGCCTTGTGGTCTATGAGGGCCACACCCGCAATCCGATGCCGATTTTCAACGAAAAGGCGGTGCTGCGGCTAGGCCGCGGTCTGCAGACGACCGGATGTCTGAACGCGGAAGGCATGGGTCAGGCACTGACAGTAATGCAGCGTTACCACGCGGTGGCGCGCGCGATGGGCGCCCAGCCGTTCGAGGTTCTGGCCACGGCGGCGGTGCGCGATGCAGATAACGGTCCGGCCTTCGTGGCGGCCCTGCGCGAGCGGTTGCCCGGCGTGCCGATCCATATCCTGTCTGGTCTCGAGGAAGCCGCCTTTTCAGCCAACGGGGTGCTCTGCGGCATTCCGGCCGCGGATGGCGTGCTGGCGGATATTGGCGGGGGATCCCTTGAAGTCGTCCGCCTGGTTGATGGCAGACGCGGGCCGTCGCAGACGCTTCGGTTGGGCGTGATCCGCCTGGCAGAGCGTTCCGGTGGCGACCCGATTCGGGCGCGAGCGATCGCCGAAGGGGATCTGCGGCAAGTGCCTTGGCTAAGCCAGGCCGCCGGCAGCGATCTGTATCTGGTTGGTGGTGCGTGGCGGGCATTAGCACGCATCCACATGGCGCAGAGCAGCTATCCGCTCAGCATGGTACATCATTACACCATTGGACGCGATGAGGCGCGGGATTTGGCCGGGTTGATCTCGACCGCCGCGCGTAAAGTCCTGGAGCGGCTGCCGGGCGCACCGCGCCGGCGAATCGACGACCTACCGTTCGCGGCCGTGGCGCTCCGCAGACTGTTGCGAATTACCAACGTAGGGCGTGTGGTCTTCAGTGCCAGTGGGCTTCGAGAAGGCTGGTTCATGCGTCGGATGCCGCAAGAGATTCAGGATCAGGACCCGCTGCTGAGCGCCGCCTGGGAAATGGCGGCTCGGCATGGCCGCGATCCGTCTCTGCCGCCGGCTCTGGTTGCGTGGACCAAGCCGTTGTTTCCCGGAGAGACGCCGCAGGCTGAGCGGCTGCGAGAGGCCATGTGCTGGATGTCGGATATCGGCAGCCACGATCATCCAGAATTCCGTGCAGAACAGGCATTCCTGCGTGTGCTGCGTCAGCCGGGCGTCGGACTAGATCACCCTGTGCGGGCGTATCTGGCTCTTGCCGTGGCGCTTCGGTATGAGGCCGAACCGGATGCGGTCTTCTTGCGGCCATCCCGAATGCTGCTGGATTTCGAGACCGCCAATCAAGCCGAGGTGCTGGGTATTGCGCTGCGATTAGCCTACACGCTGTCGGCCGGGACGAAGGATTTGCTGGCCGGAACCCGACTACAGCTCGAGGGACCCCGGCTTGTGTTGCGGTTGCGCGAGAACAGCGGCGTGTTCGCTGGGGAGAGCGTAATCCGGCGGTTGGAGCGGTTGGCTCAGGCATTGGGATTGGAAGCGGCGGCCGAGCCGGATATGGCGGCAGTGGCCGAATGATTCGGAATGCATGCCCATGAGGTGCGGAATGTCGTAGGAGTGGCGTATCACCGTTATCTGTCGTAGAGGGGGGCACCACGATTCAAAGCGGGAAGACGTCATTTTCCGCATCTACTTCTTGAGCAGGCTAATCACTGCATTGGGCAAGACCGGTGCGTCTTATACCAACCTACGATGACCGCGACTTTCTCCGGGGCTTCCCAACGCCGAGTAATTTCGATTCGATACCCTGATGCGACGATTCGCATCAGGGAGAAATTGAATGGGCGCGCCGCTGAGGATCACACGAACGGACCACACGAGCGCGGAACTTCGGGGTGTTTCCAGCAAGTGTCCGAATGGCGCCAAGGTTCGGCGTCTATTGGCACTGGCCATGGTTCTGGACGGTGTTCCCCGCAGCGAAGCGGCCGGCCTCAACGGTATGGATGGGCAAACCCTGCGCGATTGGGTGCATCGCTACAACGCCGCTGGCATTGAGGGCTTGAAATCCCGTCGCAATCGGGGCCGGGCACCCGCTTTGACGGAGCAACAAAAGGCCGAGTTGCGCGAACTGGTCGTCAAGGGGCCCGATTTGGCCAAAGACCAAGTGGTCCGCTGGCGCTGTGCGGACATCCGGGCAGAGGTGGTCCGCCGGTTTTCGGTGGAGGTGCATGTCGGCACGATCGGTAAATGGCTGAACCAGTTTGGCCTGACGCGCCTGCAACCGCGGCCCTACCATCCGAAGAAAAATGTCGAAGCGGAGGCGGCTTTTGAGCGAAACTTCGCCAGCCTGGCCAGGGCTGTGCTGCCCGCCAGCAAGGCCTCGACGCCGATCGAAATATGGTTCCAGGACGAGGCCAGAGTCGGCCAAAAGGGCACGCACGCTTACATCTGGGCACCGGTCGGCTCACGGCCGCTGATGGTGCGCGATAACCGCCATGATTCCGCCTATCTGTTCGGTGCTATCTGCCCAGACCGTGCGGTCGGTGCGGCCATGATCTGTAGCGCGACAATCTGGATGAGAGGCAGCGTCAATCAGGATGATAATTGATGACCGCAACGAGTTGATGATGTCCGGTGTGATTGTCGCTGGCAAGGACTAAGTTTGGATTTAATTGTCGCGGAGCGACAAATCACCCGTGTCCTTGATTGTCGCGTAATTGGCTGGCCGCCCGGGGCCTTTCTGCTTGCGTTCGAGGGCTGCCCGGCGCCGGTAGCTGTCGACGTTGATTTCAAAGATCGTTGCGTGATGGACGAGCCGGTCCACGGCGGCCAGCGTCATCGCGGGATCGGGGAAAACCTTGCCCCATGACCCGAACGGCTGATTGGCGGTGATGAGAATGGAGCGGCGTTCGTAACGAGCACTGATCAGTTCGAACAGAACCGAGGTTTCCGCCTGATCCTTGCTCAGCGTTTCGGCACGCTGGCGTGCCGCCAACGAAACGCGAGGCTGACATAGGCGAGATCATCAAGGATCGGCAGATGGAAACGATCGAGCCGGTTGATGGCGGCTTCGAGACCGAGTTCGCGGCGCGCGACCTGGAGTTTCTGCACCAGGTCAGAGGTGCGGGCGAACAACACGCGCCAGCCGTTTTCGACCAGAGCCAGCCCGATGGCCGAGGCCAGGTGCGTCTTGCCGCCGCCCGGTCCGCCGATCAGGATGAGATTGGCGCCCTTGTC
>JAYUEJ010000165.1:0-2249 GCA_043739265.1 Rhodopila sp.
TGGCTGTGAAAGTCCGCTTCGGGTTGCCATGCGACATTCAATCCGGCCCACGATCCCGAACTGACTTCGTTGCGAACCTGCATGCGCCGACCGTTCGGCAACATAACCGTGATCGTCCCGGACGCCGGCCAATCGGCGGTCCAGGATGATTGCACCCGGAGGTCAGGCGCGGGTTCAGTGGTGACCATGGATTGATTATCGGAAACGAGTGCGGGATGCTGCCCGCACAACACATGGGGAAACGAAATGACGTTGCTGCTCGAAGGAAAAGTCGCCCTGGTGACAGGCGGCGGCAACGGCATCGGGCGCGAAGCCGCCCTTGCGTTCGCGCGTGAAGGCGCCCGAGTCGCGGTCGCGGATTTTGAGGCCGACTCAGCCCGCGAAACGGTGGCGCAAATCAACAGCGCCGGCGGTCAGGCGATCTCGCTGTCCGGCGACGTGACGGTGGCGGCCCAGGTCCAGGCCATGATGGATGGGGTGATCGCGGCATACGGCCGGCTCGATTGCGCCTTCAACAACGCCGGCATCGCGCCGCATCAGGTGGAATCAGCCGGCCAGCTCACCCATGAATGGTCCGAGGCCTCGTTCGACCGCATGATCGAGGTGAACCTTAAAAGCGTCTGGCTGTGCATGAAGCACGAAATCCCGCTGCTTCAGGCCGCCGGCGGCGGTGCGATCGTCAACACCGCGTCAATCGCCGGATTGATCGGCCTGCGCACCGCCACGGGTTACGTCGCCGCCAAGCATGCGGTCATCGGGCTGACCAAGGCCGCCGCGGTGGAATATGCCGAGGAAGGCATCCGGGTGAACGCCGTCTGCCCCGGATACATCGTCACCCGCATGACCGCCCCGACCCGAGAGAAGCGAAGCGGCGCCATCCTGATGCGAACCCCGATGCGCCGCTTCGGCGAACCAGGCGAAATCGCCGAAATGGTGGTATGGCTATTGTCGGATCGCGCCAGCTACGTCACCGGCGCGGCTTATGAGGTCGATGGCGGCATGACCGCCACCTGAGCCACGCCGCCGCCCCCGATAAGCCGGCTATTTCGCCGGTTCGCCGGCCCAGAAGGGGTCCGCCTCACCCGATAGCGGCTGCACGGTTCCCGCCAGGATGCCCACGACCTTGGTTCGGATACGCTCATAATCCGGCGCCCCCACATAAAACTCATACGGCCGCGTCGCGGTTCGGCCGTTCGCAAGCTGCTCGATGGTGTCCAGATGATAAACCACCGTGCCGTAAGGGACGGTGCCATCTTCGCGCCACCGTTCGTTGGTTTCGCTATCCGAACGCACGACGATCATGTGCCGTACTTTGCCTTCCTCTTCCGCCGGCTGGAACAGGAATCGCAAGATGTCATCGCCGCCCGGTTCCAGCGTCTCCTGCGCCAGCAGGGTATGTTTCGCACCGCGCAGGCGTTCGCGCATGAAGGACACTTTCGACCGTACCTTCGGATCCAGCGCACTACGCCAGGACGCGTAGAGCGCCGTGATGGCCGCGTCGCGTGCCTCAAGATCGCCGGCTTCCTGATTCACCTGAATCATCAGTTCCCACGCCGGAAACGATGACGGGCGCAGTTTCACCAACCGCTGAACATACGGCCTGGCCGCCCGCCAGTCGCCGTCCTCCATTTCGATCAGGCTGGCGACATATAGCGCCCCGCTTGGATCGGACGACCGGGAGGCGATGATCGTTTCAAATGCATGCAGCGCGTCCTGGCGCTTGCCCTCCCGCAACAGAGCCATCGCCTGTTCCTGAGTCTGCTCCGGATTGGCCGGCGGGTCGGCGGCGAGGGCCGCGGTACTCAATACCAACAGGATTGCTATCAGTCCGGAACGTCGTGGTTTCACGTCTGTGGCCTTTTTTGCCGAACCGGTTCCATGCCGCAACCGGGTTGGGCCGTCAAACGCGACCATCACGCGCGAATTGTAGCGGAAAACCGGCCGGGGCGCTGCAACAACAACGCATCCGTCATCGTTCGCTCGTCTGGGCCTTGACCTTTACTTATGATCATTTTTCATGTTTGTCTTACTTTCACGATTTTTCGGGCCAGACGGGATTACCGCTCCCGGCATCCGATGCCTTGGGGGATGAGTGACCGTGATAAAAATTCTACCGCAAATTGACTATATTTTGTCAGGGCGTCACCGGGTCTTGTCAGCGCGTCACCGGCCGGTCGCCCTGCCATGCCTGATTGCCGTCATGATCTCGCTGCCGATCGGTCATCTCGCCATGGCTGGCGGCGTGCAGA
>JAYUEJ010000166.1:0-6778 GCA_043739265.1 Rhodopila sp.
ACGCCTGCGCCTCGGGGTTGGCGCTGTCGCGGTCGATCGCGGCGCGCAAGACGGCGGCGGCGGCGGCGTGATCGTTCAGATCGAGCAAGGCGCGTCCGCATTGCAGATAGGCGGGGGCCAAATCGGGGTCGGCGTCGATCGCGCGCCGCGCGGCGTCGGCGGCAGCCTGCGGTTGCCCGGTGATTTGCAGGACGCGGGCGAGGTTGGTCAGCGCCTCGGCGAAGTCTGGAATAAGTTCGACCGCGCGGCGCAGGCAGGATTCCGATCCTGGATAATCGCCGGTATCTTGCAACAGAACACCGAGGAAATTCAGCGCGTCGGGATGATCCGGTTCGGCGTGGAGAACACGACGGTATAACCGTTCCGCGTCTTCTACCGCGCCGATCTGATGCCGGGCGAGCGCTTCATCCAGTGCCGCCTCGGGGTCGAAGCCTTGGTTCATGGGACACCGGTTTCCGTCATGCGACCGGATTACGATCGGTTGCCGGGCGGCGTCAACTAAGGACCGTTTATAGAGCAACGGGCCGAGGGAGATGTCACCTCGGCCCGTTGCGATTGTCCGCTTGGTATCAGACCTTGCGGCGGCGGCGCAGCACGCCGATGCCGGTAAGGCCGGCACCGAGCAGGGCGATCGAAGCCGGTTCCGGCACCGTGACGCTGTAATTGTAGGTGATGGAGACGGTCGGATCGCCGCTGGTGGCGACGGTTGGGGCAGCGTTGCCCCCTAACAGGACCAGGACGTTGTTGGCAAAACCGCCAACAAGAGCGTTGAAGGTTCCATTACCGACGAACCCGGTCAGCGCGGCACCGGTCAGCGTGGTGGTTACAGGGGCGAACGGCCCGGACGAATTGTAGTTGACCGTGAAGCCGGACGCGACGCCGGTGTATGTCGTGTTCGCGAAATTCGTCGTGCTGGTGAAGCTGGGGAACGCCGCGGGCGCGCCAGCGCCGCCGCCTAAAGTCAAATTCAGTCCACCGGAATATTTGAAGGTCGCGGGGCTGTTGCCGGTGTTCTTGATCGTCCCGATGCTGGAGATCGTGCCACCCTCGGAGATCACGACCGAAACCAGTTTCTGCTTGAAACCGGGGTTGAACATATCCAAAGTTGTGGACAGAGAGAAATTGGTGAGGTGGCTACCCAAATCAACCGTTTCCGAACAACTGAAGGTCGCGGCCGTGCAGGTAAGCGTGGCCTGCGCCGCTTGAGGCAGTGCCAGACTGACGAAACCACCCATCGCAAGCGTACTGGCAGAGGCAAGGAGATTGAACTTCATAACACCATCCCGATCATTTTCGAACTACGAATTATTATAAGCAATCTGCGTGCCAACGCTTTTTTTTCAATGAAATCAACAAATTCTGTATGACGAACAGGCTGGCGATCTGACGATGTGTAAATTCTACCTTACACTCTTCGGGACATATCGGGATGGGACCTCTGGGCGAAGCACGGCAGGTTACACGGAGGCATTATGCGCCCCCCCGAACCCCCAGCACATGCGCTATGGCATAAGTCAAATCCGGCCGGTTCAGCGTGTAGAAGTGAAATTCGTCTACTCCGTTCGCCTGGAGCAGCCGGACTTGCTCCGCGGCAATGACCATACCGACCATCCGGCGCGTTTCCGGGTCGTTTTGGGTGCCTTCAAACAGCCGCGCCATCCACTCCGGGACGTTCGTTCCGCACATGTCGGAAAACTTTACAGCCTGCTCAAAATTGGAAACCGGCATAATTCCCGGCACGATCGGCGATTTGATTCCCGCCGCCAGACACAGGTCCAGGAATCGCAAATAGGTCGTGGTATCGAAAAAATACTGGGTGATTGCCCGTGTCGCGCCGGCGTCCAGCTTACGTTTCAGGTTCTCGAGGTCGGCCATCGGACTGGACGCGGTGGGATGCACTTCTGGATAGGCAGCGATAGAGATTTCGAAATCCGCCACCTGACGCAAGCCGGCCACAAGGTCGGCGGCATAGGCGTATCCACCCGGATGCGGCGCATAGGTCTGCCCCGGCGGCGGGTCGCCGCGCAGGGCCACGATGTGGCGCACGCCGGCGTCCCAATACTCCCGGGCGACCTGGTTCACTTCTTCTTTGGTGGCGCCGATGCAGGTCAGGTGGGCGGCAGGCACCAGGCTGGTTTCGTTGACGATGCGCGCGACGGTGGCGTGGGTTCTCGCCTGCGTGGTGCCGCCGGCGCCATAGGTCACCGACACGAAGCGCGGCGCCAGCGGGGCCAGCCGCTCGATACAGGTCCAGAGCTGGTTTTCCAATGCCTCGGTGCGGGGCGGAAAGAACTCGAACGACAATTTTGGCGCCGGATGGGCGGCCTGTCGCACCGGCAGGGCGGTGAATCGGGGGCCGGTGAGCCAGCGGTGCAGGGTGGCCTGGGTGTTGTCCATCGGGGCTGAATCTCCGGTTTCGGTGGCAAATGCAAGGCGTCTGTCTCATAACGGGTGCTAGGATAGCTGGTGCCGCGATCTCGGCCGGCTATGCATTTGATCGGCTGATCACGGAAAACTCAGTGCCGGGGTGTTCCAATTCGATCCACCTATGCCATCTTAAGCTATGATGGGACGCCCGGTTTGTGCGAACCTGCCCAGCCATGGACCGAGGATTTCGATGCGCCCTGACCTTCGCCCCCGCGTCTCGTTCTCCGGGACACCTTACCTGTTGGCGTTTCTGGCGCTGATCGTCGTTGGTCTGTCCGGCTGCACGACGCGCCCGCCGGCCGACGATGTGGAAGCCGTGGCGGATTACGAACAGACCAATGACCCGCTGGAGCCGACCAATCGGGTGTTTTATGCGGTGAACAACGGCCTGGATACCGTGATCCTGCGCCCGGCGGCGCTGGCCTATAGATATGTGGTACCCGGTCCGGTGCGGGAGGGCGTGCATAACGTGCTGGCCAATATCGGCACGCCGGTGCTGCTGGCCAACGACATCCTGCAGGGGAAGCCGGCGCGTGCGGGCGACACCACGATGCGCTTCCTGATCAACACAACGGCCGGCGTCCTGGGTATTTTCGACGTAGCGACGAAATGGGGCTACAAGGAACACGATGGCGATTTCGGCATGACCATGGCGCTTTGGGGCGTGCCGGAAGGGCCATTCCTGTTTCTTCCCGTGCTGGGTCCCACCGATCCGCGGGACGCGGCCGGCTTCGGCGTCGATATTGCCCTGGACCCATTTACCTGGATCGGCAGCCCGCACGACACCGCCCTCACCGCCTTCAAATGGTCCCGTTATGGGTTGAATGCGGTTGACGCGCGCGAACGGGTGCTGGATCCGATCGACCAGATCAAGAAGACCGCGCTGGATCCTTATGCGACGTTCCGCAGCCTCTATCGCCAGCATCGTCATGCGCAGATCGAGGATTTGCGCAACGACGATCGTACGACGGTCCCGGTCTGGTTCGCCCAGCCGACCGCCGCCCCGAAATGACCGCCCCCGTTCCCGGAGCCTGGAAACCTATGATCGATCGCCGAACCGTCCTGAGCGTATTCGCCGTAACGGCGCTGCTGCCGTTTTCGGCGTTGTTTCCCTCGGCGGCGGGGGCCCAAGGCACCGACAAGGCCGCGGGTTTCGTTAAATCGACCGGCGATAAGCTGGTTGCCGTGGTCAACGGGCCCGGTTCGGCCAGCGCCAAGCGCGCCGCGATGACCAAGATCATCGATGCCGACGTCGATGTGGAGGGCATTGGCCGCTTCTGCCTGGGCCGCTACTGGCGGCTGGCGACCCCCGAACAACAGAAGCAATATCTGACGCTGTTCCACGAGGTGCTGGTTACCAGCATCACCTCGAAGCTCGGTGAATACCAGGGTGTGAAGTTCACCATGGGCCGCGGCAAGCCGCAGGATGAGACGGTGGTGGTCTCGACGACGGTGGAGCGGCCGAACAACGCGCCGACGGCGGTGGACTGGTATATCTCCAACCCGGCGGCCGAACCCAAGATCATCGACGTGGTGGCGGAGGGAACGTCGCTGCGGCTGACGCAGCGGCAGGATTACGGATCGTATTTGACGCATAACAATAACGATATCAACGCGCTGATCGCGGCGATGAAGAGTCAGGTGTCACAGAACGGGTAGTGGGGGTTTCCGGTCGTCCGCCGTCGCCAACGGCTCTGGGTTTGGGTTCAACCGAATTACCTGGCGTCGGACTGATTCAACTCACCGTCGGGGCGGACAAAAGTACTATCCACACCTTGGGTGTGCCAGCCTAATCAAAAGCTTGGACAGAGTGCCTCCGCCCGCCCTGACCTTCGGGGCCATGGCGCCCGACGGCTGTTTGGCATCCATTCATCAATCTCCTGGCCCATGAGTTTGGTTGAAAAACCGTGGTTTTACCGCTTCTGCGTCAGATGAATGGCGGATGTGTCCGGCGCGACGTCGCCTGTTACCATCGGCGCGGTCGACCCCCCCCGAAGCCTCGGTTGAGGAAGATTTTCCGGCACACTTTTTGCCTGGGGTCAGTGGGCGGGACAAGGCAGGCGATGACGGTTCAGCGAGGGCGAGGCCGACGTTAAAGCTGACTTACGGCGTAAAAATGCGCCATGCCGCGTTGCAGAGTCCTGTTCCGGCGCATGTGTAAAGTTTTCTGACAAAGCAAGTGCCGGTGGGGTTAGCTGGCCGGGGGAACGTCCGGGCCGGTCCATGACCATGATCCTGGACCGGCGATTGGCATTGTTGAGCATGACCAGAGTTAAATCGGCCTGATACTGTAAGCCCGACAGTATGAAACCCGCCTGAACCAAAGGGGTTCAGGCGGGTTGTTGAGGTTAAGTTCGATGCAGAGACGGCTGGCGAGCGGTTAGGCCTGCTTTGCCTTGCGGCGGCGGACGTAGCCGAGCCCGGCGAGCCCGGCGCCGAGGATAGCGATCGTCGCGGGTTCGGGTGTGTCCACGACCAATTCGTAGGCACCGAAGGCGGTAACACCACTGACCGGAAATGGGCCCGCGCCGCCTAACGTATTGAAATTGCTTTGACCGGCGAGGCCGACCGCGCCGCCTGGATTGGGAGTCGTCCACCACCACTGCGCGCTGCCGAACGTTCCTGTCGCCGGAGGTTGGCCAAGCGCGACGCTGGACGGTAACTGCGGCGTTTCAATGCCTATCCAATATCTTCCGGCCGATAGAACGATCGGCGAATGGATCGTCAGCAGTGCTGGGCCTCCGCCCAAGGTCTGGTTCAGCATCGAATCCGAAATTGTGGCCAGGACTATGTCGTGAGTGAATGATACAAAGTGTGAGACAGGGTCGGTTGCGTAGGACGGACTGCCGGTCACATCGGACATCAGGACGACCATAAAAGATCCCCCGTCGTTAGGAGTATCGGCGCTTAGTTCGACGGACACCGAATTCAACGTTTGTGTGTATGCGAGCGAAAATGATGCGGCAAGCGCGCCTTGCGCGCTTGGATCAACCCAGTCCCAGTCGGTGTTTAAGGCCCCGGAGGCAACATGGACGCTATCGTAAACAATTGTTGCACGGGCGAGCCCGGGGGACATCAGAACAGATGCACCTAAAACAAGTGGCAAAACCCTCATAACAACGCGCCTTCCCTTAATAGAGCAGCCGTAAGAACTCGTGATTTGATACAAGCAAGGAGCATGCCAATGTAATTATGGCAACAAAATCAGAGCTTTAAAAAATCTCTTGGGCGCAGGCCTCACAGATGTGTAAAATTTTCCGACACCCAACGGAGATCGGCCGCCGGCGTCCTTAAACCGATGTTGGACACAGCTCGGCGAACGTATCACGGCCTCCGTTCCTGATTACTCGTCCGGTTTTATTTTGATTGACGACGCGTGATGGAATCGGGTTTATTGGATTTGAAGTATCGCCCGCGGATCAGCGATAAAATTGTAAGTGCGTCCTACGAGAGGTTATTTTCATGATACGTTGTCTAGCTGCCGGCACGCTGGTTCGGACGCCCTCCGGAGAAGTACCCGCTGAGGAAATATGGGGCTGTACCGAAATTGTCACCTTGCGCGATGGCGTGGAAACGGTTGAGCCGATAAAGTGGGTTGGGCAGCGTCATGTGGACCTCAAGCGCCATGCGCGCCCCGAGCAGGCGGCGCCAGTCCGTATTCGTGCGGGTGCGATCGCCGAGGGTCAGCCGGCGAGGGACTTATTCGTCTCGCCCGAGCATGCGATATTTGTTGGGGGTGCGCTGATCCAGGCCCGTGCTCTCATGAACGGCGGGTCAATCGTTCAGGAACGCGGCACCGACGAAGTCACTTATTATCATATCGAACTGGAATCGCACGGCGTCTTTTTCGCCAACGGCCTGGCAGTGGAGAGCTACCTCGACAACGGCGATCGGTCGTTCTTTGAATCCGACGACGGGCCGGTCATGCTGCATCCGACTCTGACGCCGCGGACAGAATTCGACGTGCGAAAGACCGCCGAAGCCTACGCACCGTTCCTCACCGATCCCGCCATGGTGGAGCCGATCTGGCGCCAGCTTGCAAAGCGATCCGCGGAAATGGGCTACAGCCGCCCGGATCTGGTAACAACGGCGGATTCGGACCTTCACATCGTGGCCGACGGACACGTCGTTCACCCGACCGCCGATGGAGATGGTCGCTTCGTGTTCGTACTGCCGGCCGGCGTGGCGTCGGCTTCGTTGGTTTCGCGTTTCGCCATCCCGACCGACTCCGCACCGTATGCGGACGATGCGCGACGCCTTGGTGTCGCAGTCAGTTCGATCTCCATCCGGTCTCAGGGCAACACGGTCGTCATCCCCGCTGATTTCCCCGTCAACGCGGCCGGCTGGCATG
>JAYUEJ010000167.1:0-20239 GCA_043739265.1 Rhodopila sp.
ACGAACGTGCCGCGGCCTTCCGGCACATGCGCGACACCCATGCGCACGATATCCTCGGTGGAGTGGCGGCTGATATCGGTCCCCATGAACGTGGTCGTCCCCGACCGCCGCACCATGTTGCACAGAGCCCGCAAGGTAGTGGTCTTGCCCGCCCCGTTGGCGCCCAGCAGAGCGGTCACCCCACCCTGCTCGACCGTCAGATCGAGGTCATAAAGGCCCCGAATAGGACCATACCATGCGCTGAGGGCCTTGGCCTCCAGCACAGCGGCCATCAGGCGTCGGTTCCCAAATAGGCTCGGATCACATCCGGATTCTGGCGGACCTCGTCCGGGCTGCCATCGGCGATCTTGCGGCCGAAATTGACCACCACGACCTTGTCGGACACCGACATCACCAGGCTCATGTGATGTTCCACCAGCAGCACCGTGACGCCCTGCACGTCGCGCACGCGGCGGATCTGGCCTTCCAGCGTATGCACCTCTTCATGGTTCAGGCCGGCGGCCGGTTCGTCCAGCAGCAGCAGTTTGGGTTCGGCGGCCAGCGCGCGGGCGAGTTCCACCCGCTTGCGAATCGGGAACGGCAGGCCGGCGGCGATTCGGTCGGTGAAGGCGCTCAGGTTCATGAACTCGATCAGGTCCATCGCCTTCGCACGCACCGCCGCTTCCTCCCGCCCGACGGACGGCAGTCGCAGCGCGTTCTCGACGAAGCCGGCACTGGTGCGGCTATGGCGGCCGATCATCACGTTTTCCAGCACCGTCAACCGGTCGAACAGAGCAACGTTCTGAAAGGTGCGGCCGATGCCGATCATGGGAATTTTGTAGCGCGGGACGGCCAGGACCGACTGGCCCTCGAAGGTGATTTCCCCGGCGCTGGGCTGGTAGAGCCGGCTGAGGCAATTGAACAGCGTGGTCTTGCCGGCGCCATTGGGGCCGATCAGCCCGGCGATCTGCCCTGGCATGACGTCGAACGTGACATCGTCCAGCGCGACAACACCGCCAAAACGAAGGGTCACGCCCCGTACGGACAGCAGCGGCGTCAAGGTATCAGACATGGTTTCGGTGCATCCCCCAGCGCGGCGAGGTTGGATCGCTATGTCGATCCTTTACCCTCGTAGCGCCCTTACAGTGCGCAAGGACGGGCGCTTACGCAAGCACGCAACGGAGGCATCAGGGTGAGACTGTTTCAAAAACGGCGGTATCCCGCGCAGAGGTCCTCCCATCCGACCCTTGAGGAGATGAAATGCTCCCGATTAACGAAACCCCCTTGCCATCGTGGTGGATTTTGCTCTTTTCATCGCAGAATCCTGGAGAACGCTCATGCTCACAAGACGCGCCCTTGGCGCTGCCGCCCTGGTCCCGCTCGCCGCCACGCGCGCCCGCGCCGCGAAGGTGGAGGAAATCCGCATCGACTGGGCGACCTACAACCCGGTCAGCCTGGTGCTGAAGGACCAGAAGCTGCTGGAGACCGAATTCGCCAAGGACGGCATCGCCATCCGCTGGGTGCAGTCGGCCGGGTCCAACAAGGCGCTGGAATTCCTGAATGCCGGCTCGCTGGACTTCGGTTCGTCCGCCGGTGCGGCGGCGTTGATCGCCAAGGTCAACGGCAACCCGATCAAGAGCATCTACGTATTCTCCCGGCCGGAGTGGACCGCGCTGGTCACCCAGGCGACCAGCAAAATCAAGACGGTCGCCGACCTGAAGGGCGAGCGCATCGCCGTGACGCGCGGCACCGACCCGCACATTTTCCTGGTGCGGGCCCTGGCCGAGGCCGGACTGTCCGAGAAAGACGTGAAGCTGGTGCTGCTGCAGCACGCCGACGGCCGCACCGCGATGGAGCGGGGGGATGTCGCCGCCTGGGCCGGCCTCGATCCCATGATGGCCGCCGCCGAGATCGAATCCGGTGCTCGGTTGTTCTACCGCAAACCCGAAGCCAACACCTGGGGCGTGCTGAACGTCCGCGAGGAATTCGCCGCCGCGAATCCGGAACTCGTGCGCCGCGTGCTGACGATTTATGAGACGGCCCGCAAATGGTCGCTGGCACACCCGGCGGAACTGAACGCCGCGCTGGCCGCCGCCGCCAAACTGCCGGCGCCGGTGATCGCCCGGCAATTGGAACGCACCGATATCTCCAGCGGCCAGATCGGCGAGAAGCAGGCGAGTACGGTCATCGCCGCCGGCAAGGCGCTGCAAACCGCCGGCGTGCTGGATGCCAGCCTGGATATGGTGCTGATCGCCAACGGCATGATCGATCCGTCCTTCGGCCGCGCGATCGGGGCGTAAGGTTTATAGTGGCTGAGGGTTTGGCGATCGGTAACAAGGGCGAGGTCGCCCCGCGTCATGACGTGGAAAACTGGCAGCGCCAATCATGAAACGAGGCACATGGCTGGCCGGCCTGATCATTCCGGTTGGTCTGGCGATCATTTGGGAACTCGCGGT
Source organism: Rhodopila sp. (assembly GCA_043739265.1). Lineage (GTDB taxonomy): Bacteria > Pseudomonadota > Alphaproteobacteria > Acetobacterales > Acetobacteraceae > Rhodopila. Next base: position 2,436 of record JAYUEJ010000167.1, read on the forward strand.
GCGCAACGGGTTAGCCCCCGGCCGGCTGATGCCGCCGCCGTCTCGCCTGGCCCAGAACGCGTGGTCGCTCGCCCGCTCCGGCGAACTGCAAATCCACGTTCTCGCCACCATGACCCGCGTCCTGTTTGGGTTTGCCATCGGCGCCGCCGCCGGGACCCTGCTGGGGATGCTGAACGGCGCCAGTCCGTTGGCCGCAAGGCTGCTCGATCCGTCGATCCAGGCACTGCAGGCGATCCCGTCCATCGCATGGGTGCCGCTGTTCATCCTGTGGCTTGGAATTTTCGAAACGTCGAAACTGGCGCTGATCGCGCTGGGGGTGTTCTTCCCGATTTATCTCGGAATTTTCAGCGCCATCCAGTCGGTTGACCGCAAGCTGATCGAGGTCGGCCGGGTCTTCGGTCTGTCCCGCGCTGGCATCGCACTGCGCATCACCTGGCCGGCAGTGATGCCAGTGTGGATCGCGTCGTTACGCACCGGCCTGGGTCTGGGCTTCATGTTCGTTGTCGCGGCGGAACTGATGGGGGCGTCGGAGGGACTTGGCTATCTGCTGATGGACGGCCAGCAAATGGGACGGGCGGATTCGATCCTGGTGGCGATGATCGTGTTCGCGCTGCTGGGCAAGGCATCCGACAGCGTGCTGTTGGCGCTCAGCCGGCCGGTGCTGCGCTGGCAAGACACCAACAGGGTGCGGCTATGACTCACCTGACCGTCCGCGGCATCGGCAAGACCTACGCCGATGGCACCGAGGCGCTGCGCGGCGTCGATGTGCATGCCGCGGAAGGGGAGATCGTGGCGATCCTGGGCGGGTCGGGGTGCGGCAAGACGACGCTGCTGCGGCTGATCGCCGGCCTGGATGAGGCCAGCACCGGTGCGATCGCCCTGGATGAAGTTGCGTTGGCCGGGACGAATGCGGCGATCAGCGCGGTGTTTCAGGAGCCCCGGTTGCTGCCGTGGCTGACGGCCGAGGCCAACATAGCGTTCGGCGGACGCCGTCTGGCCAAGGCGGAACGCGACGTTCGAACTGAGTCGTTACTGGATCGGGTTGGGTTGGCTGGTTACGGCAAGCGCTGGCCGCGGGAGTTGTCCGGTGGCCAGCAGCAGCGGATCGCCATCGCGCGGGCGCTGATCGGGCATCCGGGGGTGCTGCTGTTGGATGAGCCGTTCTCGGCTTTGGACCCGTTCACCCGCGCCAGCCTGCACGATCTGCTGCTGGATTTGTGGCGGGAGTTAAAGCCGACGGTGCTGATGGTGACGCACGATATCGAGGAAGCCGTGGTGCTGGCGGATCGAATCGTGGTGATGCGCCCGCATCCCGGACGGGTGCAGGAGACATTGACCGTCGATTTGCCGCGCCCGCGGAACCGGTTGGCTCCGGCGTTCGATCTGACGAAACGGAACGTGCTGCGGGCGATCAACCGGTCGCTGGCAGAGGTGGTGGTGGGACCAGGGACGGCCGCGGGGGCTGGGTTTTCGCCTTGGGTTTGATTTTGTGGGTAGCCTGTGCCGGCGCTGCCTTCGTTCCTGACCCTCCGGACCCGTGACGCCGGCCTTGCAGCGGATGGCGATGGCTCACGCCAGGATCGGATGATAGGGTAGCCGGGTCAGCAGGCAAGGATTGTCGCTTATGAACCCACTCCTCGATCGCATCTCAATCGATCCGGCGGTCTGCGGCGGCAAGCCTTGCATCAAAGGCACGCGGCTTTGGGTCTCGCTGATCCTGGACTTTCTGGCCGATGCCATGACCGAGGCCGAGTTGCTCGCGGATTATCCCCAGTTGACGCACCAGGATGTCATGGCGGCGATCGCCTATGGCGCCGAGATGTCGCGTGAGCGGATCCTTCCGGTTCCGCTCGACCGCGTGGCGTGAATGAAAATCAAACTGGATGAGAACATCGGCCGGCGCGGGATCGAACTGCTGAGATTGGCCGGTCACGACGCGATGACGGTGCGGGATCAGAACCTTCAGGGTGCCAGCGATGAGACTTTGTTCGATGTGTGCGCCGGCGAGGGTCGAGTCCTCGTCACTCTGGATCACGACTTCGGTCAGGTGCTGCGGTTTCCGCCCGAGCGCGGCTCTGGGTTGGTTATTCTGGAACCAGGGGCGCGGCTGACCCCGGGATCGTTGCTGGATCGGCTGCGGGATTTCCTGGCGTTGGCCGAGGTGCGATCACCGGCGGGGGCGCTTTGGATCGTGGAGCCGGGCCGTGTTCGTGTTCATTTGCGTGGTGACGACTGAGGCCGGTGGCGGGTGGGTTTTCGCCCCGGGTCTGATGCCAGCCACCGGAATTTTGGTTAACAGGATACCATGTTAAGCGTATAAGCGCCGATCAGGAGGCAGCATGTCGAACGACACCATGACCCGCTGGACCGTCTCGGTCTCCAAGGACACCGACATTGCCGTCCGGACCCACCTGGCGCAACGGGGGATGAAGAAAGGCGACCTCTCGAAGTTCATCGAGGACGCCGTCAAATGGCGGGTGTTCGATCAGACCCTGGTGGAGGTCCGCGAACGTTTCGCCGACCTGCCACCCGCGTCGCTTGAAACCCTGATCGACGAAGCCGTGACCGCCGGACGCCAACCAAACACCGAACTGGATCGCCAGCGGAGTCCTCTGTAGGGGTGAAACGAGCGGCAGGGCATGCGGGCGGCGGCGGCTCAACTGAAGGCACCACGGAAACGGCAGGCCGCCAGACCTTCACTGCGGGAATTCTATAAATTAAGATATATGTATCAAACCCAGACCGCTGATGCGATTGGGTTGAAATGGCCCGGGCCTTTCTGGTGCATAAATTAGGTGCGGGATATGCAGGTGCTTTGCCCTGCACCGGCAGTTCGTTTTGTGCTATAAGAGAAACATGGACAGGCAAGATATTATAGCTCGGCTGCGGGAGAACGAGGCCGCTCTGAAAGCGCGTGGCGTCGCGCATGTGGCGCTGTTCGGCTCGCGTGCGCGCGGAGACGATCGCCCCGACAGCGACACGGACATCATGATCGAGATCGATCCTGATGCGCGGATCGGCGTTTGGGGTTATGCCGGGGTCAAGGACTATATTGCGGCGCTGTTCGATGGGCCGGTCGATGTCGTAGATCGCGAATCCCTGAAACCACACGTCACTCCCGCCGCGACCGCCGACGCGATCTATGCCTTCTGATACCGATGCGGTACGCCGCTGGCTGAACGACATTCACCATCACATCGTCCTGGCACAGACCTTTGCGGAAGGGATGAGTTATGACACCATACGTAATGATCTGTGTGTGACTTATGCCGTCACCCGATGCCTTGAGGGCATATCCGAGGCATCGCGGCGATTGCCGGACACCTTGAAAGCCCGGCATCCGTCGATCCAATGGCGGGAAATGGCGGCGGCTGGCAATATCTACCGGCATGAATACGAGGATGTTGCCGTCCGTGGAGTACGGGACACACTGAACGATCATTTGCCGCCCTTGCGCATCGTGATCGAACAGGAATTGGCGGCTTTAGCCTATTCATGAAGTACGCCTACGCCCGCGTGTCGACCGACGGCCAACGCGCTGACGCTCAGGTGCTTCAACCTTACTTGGTCCGCACCGGCGCCGGAGAGGTCCCCCTGGACTGCACGCCCGCGACCTGCGACTGATCCCCCCAACCAACGCCGGAGGGCACAAAATGCAACGCCACACATTCGGCTCGCTGTTCCCCGTCTCCACCCTGACACTGGGCGGTGGCGGTCTGGGCATGCTGTGGGGCGAGACCACGTTCGACGAATGCGTCGCCACCGTCCATGCCGCCGTCGCCGCCGGGATCAACCTGCTGGACCTCGCCCCGCGCTACGGCGACGGCAAGGCGGAAACCGTCGTGGGCGAGGCGTTCGGCGGCCGCCTGCCGGACGGTCTGCGGATCACCAGCAAATGCAATCTCGGCAATCCCGCGCCGGACCGCGTCTATGGCGTGCTGCGCCAGTCCATCGAGACCAGCCTGCGCCTGCTGCAACGGGATCGGCTGGACATTTTCTTCCTGCATTCCAACCTCGTGCCGGACGGTCATCCGATGTGGAATGCAACGGATGTCACCCGGTTGACGCCCCTGCCCTTGTTCCGCTCCCATGTCCGGCCGGCATTCGAAAAGCTGAAGCAAGACGGGTTGATCGGCGCCTGGGGCCTGACCGGGATCGGGCATCCGGACGCCATCATCGAAGTCTTGTCCGAGGACCCGAAGCCGGCCGCGGTGCAGTGCATCGCCAATCTGCTGGACTCGCCGGGCGGCCTGAAATTCTACGACGGCCCCGCAAAACCGCGCGAGATCATGGCGGCGGCGCGGGCGAACGGGGTCGGGATCATGGGAATCCGAGCGGTGCAGGCCGGCGCGCTGACAGCGGCAATCGATCGCGACCTGCCGCCCGACCATCCCGAGCTGCGCGATTACGCCCTGGCCGCCGGCTTCCGGTCCCTGTGCGCGGAGATCGGCGAGGACCCGGCGGTCATCGCCCACCGCTACGCACTGGGTTTGTCGATCGACACCCTGGTGCTGGGCGTCAAGAACCGCGCCGAACTGGCCGGTTGTGTCGCCGCCGCCGCGGCTGGGCCGCTGCCGCCTGACCTGCTGGTTCGGATCGACGCATCTATCGTCCGCGCCTAATTCCGCAATGCATTCTTTCTATCGTCATGGCCGCACCCGCCATGACGATGCGGCCATCAACCGCCCGCCTTGAAACGCGCCCACAGCCGCGTGCGCGCACGATCGGCCGCCTGCGTGGAAGGGCCGATCGTGAAGAACCGTTGCATCACCGCATCTGTCGGAAACACATTGGGGTCCTCCAGCCGCTCCGGCCGCACCAGCGCTCTTGTCGCCGGCACCGCGTTCGGATACCGCGTCGCATCGGTAATCCGAGCCATTATGTTCGGCTTAAGAATGAAATTAATGAAGGCCAGGGCTTCATCTTTGTGTGGCGCGTCGGACGGGATCGCCAGCATGTCGAAGCCGATCTCGGCACCCTCCTTCGGGGCAACATAGCGCACAGTCACACCCGGCTTCGCCCGCGCCGCGGCCTGCGCGACATCGCCGGAGTAATCCAACGCCAGACACGCCTGCCCGGTCGCCAGCGCTTCCAACGTGCCGCCGTTGGCGAAATCCCGTATATAGGGTCGTATGGCCATCAGTGTTTTCGACACCGCATCCAGATCGTCCGGAGCCGCACTGTCCGGGCTGCGACCCAGATAGCGCAGCACCGACGGCACCACGTCGATCGCCGAGTCCATCATGACAATTCCGCAAGGACCTAGCTGCCTCGCCCAAACCGGGTCAAACAAAAGCGCCCATGAATCCCGGGGCGCGTCAGGCGCCAGCGCTGCAATGCGATCCGGATTGATCCCCAACCCAATCGACCCCCACAGATAAATCGCCCCGTGCCGGTTGGCGGGGTCGGACGGCTCCACCCGCCGCATCAGCGCCGGATCCAGATTCTGCCAGTTCGGCACTTTCGTCCGGTCGATCGCCGCCAGCGCGCCCGCCCTGATCAGGCGCGAAAAAGTCGGCTCGTTACTTGGCAACACGATGTCATAACCGGAATGGCCGGCGAACAGCTTCGCCTCCAACGTTTCCAGGCTGTCGAAGACATCGTAACGAGTCTTGATGCCGGTTTCCCTGGTAAAATCGACCAGCACCGACGGATCGATATAATCGGTCCAGTTGTAGATATTGACCACCCGGTCCTGTGCCCGGGCGGGCATCACCGCGAGAGCAACGAAAAGCAGACGCCACCCGAACATCAAGGCGAACCGGGCGATCACGCCGAACCGGGCGGAATGAACGCCGCCTGTGTGCCGCCATCGACCGGGATCGTCGTCCCGGTAACGTATCGTGCGGCGTCGGACAGAAGGAACATCATCACATCCACCACGTCGTCCGGTTGCGCGATCCGTCCAACCGGCGACACGCCCGACGGCCGGTAGCCTTTTGACGCGGCTGGATCGGACACCGCCCGCACCATCGGCGTGTCCACCGTCCCCGGCGCCAGTGCGTTCACCAGCACACCGGACGGCGCCCACTCCGCCGCCATCACCCGGCAAAGCTGACTGACCCCCGCCTTCGACGCCGCATACGCCCCGCTGACGATCTTCGGCCGCAGCGCCGCGATGGACGACAGCAGCACCACCCGCGACGGATTTTCCGCCGTCGCCGCTCGCCGCAGTAACGGCAGCGCCTTCTGCGCGCACAGAAAGGTGCCACGCAGGTTGGTGTTGAGGACAAGGTCGAAATCCTCGATCGGCATGTTTTCCAGCAGCGATGTTCGCAGCACGCCGGCGCAACACACCAAAGCATTCAGCCGATCACCGATCCCGGCGAACGCGGCACCCACGCCGGCCGCGTCGGAGACATCGCACACAACCGGGCGAAACCGGGTCTGAAAGCCGGAGAAACCGTCGCGCACGGCATCCAGCCGCCCTTGCGCCACGTCCAGCCCGAATACCGTCCAGCCAGCTTCCAGCAATCGGCGGCAGGCAGCCTGACCGATCCCCGACGCGGCACCCGTGATCGCCGCGATCTTGCCTGTCCCTGTCGGGCTCATTTGGTTCCCCTCTGTCTTGGTTGGAACCATGCTACAATGCAGATCGGGCGACCAGAAAGCGGGTTGTCACAAAGCCAGGGCAAGCGCCCTCGCAGCCGCTCATTTGCTGGCAGTCGGCCGCTTGATCAGACGACGCCAGGACTTCCAACCGCGGATGGGCGGTGCAACGCGCCCCTAAACCACGACACACCGATCAGGCGGCGGGTCCGCCACGATATGACCCTGATTTCGTCGTCATGCGGCCCGCTTCCGACTCCATATCCCAGTGGCCTCAGAAGGAGACTTTTCGATGCGCAAGATACTTCTCGCCACCGTTGCTTTCGCTGGCCTGGCTGTCGTGACGACGTTCGGTGCCGCGGCTGCCCCGCGGGGTACCCTGGTCCAGGTGACGCCGTCGCGGTCCCTGGTCACCGATGTGGACTACCACTGGAACCGTCACCACTGGCATCACCGCCATTGGGAACGCCGTCACTGGCGTTACTACGACTGATCGAACCGCTCGATAATCGCCCGCGCCGAGACACCCTCGGCGCGGAGTGATCGCAGAGTCGCCGCCGGATCGCGTTTTGCCAGCCGCCGTCCGCTGGCATCGAGCAGCAGCCGATGATGCGCATAGACCGGAGCGGGCCATCCCATCAGCACCTGGAGCAAACGGTGCAGATCCGTCGCCGGCTTTAGATCGACTCCCCTGGTTACCAGCGTCACGCCCTGCCGCGCGTCATCGTGGGTCACGCACAGATGGTAGCTCGCCGGCGCGTCCTTCCGAGCGAGAATCACGTCGCCGAATTGTTCGGGATGGCAGGCGACGGGACCGTCGGCTTCTTCCTGGTAGAACAAATCCGGATGAAACGCCGCCTTGATATCGAGGCGCCGAGCGTAACGCTCCCCCGCCGCGATCCGCTGTTTCCGTTCGGTTTCGGTCAGGCGCCGGCAGGTGCCGGGATATAACGCCGCGCCGTCCGGCCCGTGCGGCGCGGCGGCTGAAGTAGCGACCTCGATCGCGATATCGGTTCGGGTGCAGAAGCAGGGATACACCAGTCCGCGCTCTGTCAGGCAATCCAGCGCCGCCTGGTAGTCGGGAAAATGTTCCGATTGCACCCGCACCTTGCCGTCCCAGTCCAGTCCGAGCCATGCCAGATCCTGTTCGATTGCCGCCGCGTAGTCTGGGCGACAGCGGGTCGGGTCGATATCTTCCAACCGCAACAGGAATTGGCCGCCGGCCGCGCGGGCGCGCTTCCAGGCAGTGAATGCGGAAAAAGCGTGACCCAGATGCAGATAGCCCGTCGGGCTGGGCGCGAAACGTGTGACAATCATGGCATGATACCAGCGCGTTGAAACCGGCTCTCGTCGTCAACCTGCCATGGTTTCGCTTGTCCGGGTCTTCTATACAAGTCCGAACCGCCATCGGTAGCGCGAACGCGTCCGATCACGCTCTAAGGGAATTTCAGCGCTGAAACGGGAGAAACCTTGATGCCAACCCTCGAAGCGATCCATTGGGGCCCTGCCTCCAAGGCGCGGCCGAAACAACTGGTCATCCTGTGCCACGGCCTGGGTGCGGACGCGTTCGACCTGATCGACCTCGCGCCATCCTGGCAACATGCCTGCCCGGACGCGATCTTCGCGTCGGTTCATGCCCCGTTTCCGCACGATTCCGGCTACGGGCGCCAATGGTGGAGCGTCGCCGACCGTTCGCCGCCGACGGTCGAAGCCGGCGTCCGTGCCGCCGCCACCTACCTCCACGGTTTCATTGATGCCGAACTCGCTCGGTTGGACCTTCCCGAGGCTGCCTATGCGATCATGGGATTCAGCCAGGGCGCGATGATGTCCCTGTTCACCGGATTGCGTCACACGGTTGCCCCTCGCGCCATTCTCGCCTTCTCCGGCGCCCTGATCGCCCCGGAGTCGCTGGCGGCCGAATTGGCCAACCGCGCACCCGTCCTGCTGATTCATGGCGAGGACGATGAAGCGGTCCCCGTCGCCCGCTCCCGAGATGCCGAGGCCGCGCTGTCAGCCGCCGGCGTGCCGGTGGACGCCCATTATATCCCGCGACTCGGCCACGGCATCGACGACACCGCGATTGCCCTGGGGGCGCTGGCCCTGCAACGAGGATTTTCGTGACGAAACAATGAAGTCGGGAGCATCGTTGGCAAGGCGGGTTGCGGTGCGGGGGGTGCTCTGCCATATAACGTGCAGGTTTTCGACGGCGCACACCATCTGGCGGCTCGACGATTGCTAAACGCCCAGATGTTGCGCTCCGCCTTCGAAGGGAGTGGCTTTTGCCTGACGGCGGATTGCATTTTCCTACGATTGAGCTGAACACGGTGCCACGCCCGGGGCGCTGGCCGTGAGCCATATTCCCGCGCTTCAGACGCTGGTGCTGAATGCGGATATGCAACCCTTAAGTTGGGGTCCGCTGTCCGTCTGGTCCTGGCAGGACGCCCTGGTGGCGGTGCTGCAGGAACGCGTCAATCCCGTGATCAACTACGACCTGGAAGTGCATTCGGCACGGCAGTCGTTCGCGATTCCGTCCGTGGTCGCGTTGAAGCGCTTCCACAAGCGCCGCAAGGTCGCGTTCACGCGATATCATGTGTTCCTGCGCGACCGGTTTTGTTGCCAGTATTGCGGCGACGCGCTGCCGGCGAAAGAATTGACGTTCGACCACATTGTCCCACGCTCCAGGGGCGGCATTACCAGTTGGTCGAATGTCGTGACGTGCTGCCAGGCCGACAATCTGTTCAAGGGCAGCCGGTCGCTGAAGCAAAGCGGCCTGCGGTTGCGGAGTGCCCCGGCCGAACCGACCCCGCACCAGATCGATCAGGCCGCGAAGTCGCATGTGACCCGAGAAAATCTGCACCGGACGTGGCTGGATTTCCTTTACTGGGATGCCGCGCTGGAGGCCTAGAACGAGGCGTTCGGCTGACCCGAATGCTTTGACTCTATGCAGCCAACCCGGCCGTGAATTCATCAGAGGCCAACGCGATCGTTCACGAAGCCAACGCCACTGGCAGCGATGGTCAGGAAGGCACGACCCGCCGTGATCCGCAACGCGACCGAAATTTCTCCGGCGCCATCGGGATTTCCGGCAACGGCGCGGCTCAACCGCCTAACACCTCGATCGAGGTGGACTTGATCAGCGCCAGCACGGGGGAGCCTGGCGAAAGACCCAGGCGCACCACGGCGTCCGGCGTCACGCGCGACAACAGCCCCCCGTTCGGCAATCCGATCTCCACGACAACCGAACGGCGGATGGTGTCCTCGGCAATGCGGCGCACGGTGCCGGGGACGATGTTATGCAGACTGATCGCGTCTGGCGGCCGGCCAGCCAGGATCACCTCGCGCGCCGGCACGCGGATGCGGCAGCCGGCCCCGACCGGCAAATCCAGCAGCGGCACCCAGAACGTGGCGCCGCCGCCCTGAAGCCTGGTCAGCGTTCGGCGAACATCGTTCTCCTCCACCCGGCATATCAGCACGGCACCGGCATCGTCACGGCGTGCCAGCGGCAGATCGGCGCGGGCCGCGACATCGGCAACGGATCCAAACGCGACCACCCGTCCCGCTTCCAGCAGCACCAGCGAATCCGCGAGCTGTACCGCCTCCTCCAGCGCATGCGTAACGTAGAGGATCGGCAGGTTCAGCGCGTTTTTCAACCGCGTCAGATGGGGCAGAATCTCGGTTTTCCGCGCGGCATCCAGGTTTGCCAGCGGCTCATCCATCAGCAGCAGGTGCGGCTGTGCCAGCAGCGCGCGGCCGATCGCGACACGCTGGCGTTCGCCGCCGGACAATGTGTGCGGCCGCCGGTGCAGCAGCGCGCCGACACCCAGCAGACTGACGACGTCATCGAAATGGATTTTCCCCGGCGGAGCGCGGCGCAGGCCGAAGCGCAGGTTGGTTTCGACCGACATATGCGGAAACAGCCGCGAGTCCTGAAACACCAGCCCGGCCCGCCGTTGTTCCGCCGGCAACCAAATACCAGCGCCTGTATCGGCCAGGATTTTGCCGTCGATCTCCATCCGGCAGGTGTCGGGCCGCAGCAAGCCGGCGGCGGCCTTGACGATCGTCGATTTGCCGGACCCTGATGGGCCAAACAATACTGTAACCCCCGGAGACTGGACATCGAACGCGATATCCAACTGAATCGATGGAAAGCGATGCATCATCGTTATGGAAAAGCTCATCGGCCCAGCACGCTGTTTAATCTTTTACCGATCCATTCCGACAGAAGTAAACCGAGCAGCGCCAGCGTCAACGAAACCATAGACAGCGTCGCCGCCTTTGCCTCGCCGCCTGGCACTTGCAGCGCGGCGTAAATTGCCAATGGCAGAGTCTGGGTTTGCCCCGGGATGTTGGCGGCGAAAGTAATAACGGCCCCGAACTCCCCCAGGCAGGTGGCATACGCGACGATGGCGCCGACCAGAATACCGGGTGAGGCCAGCGGCAGGGTGATGTTGATCAATCGATCCAACCAACCGGCACCAAGCGTGCGGGCGGCTTGTTCCAATCCGCCATCGACGGCGTCGAGCGACAGGCGAACCGAACGGACCATGATGGGGAAAATCATCACCGCGCAGGCGACACTGGCGCCGGCGGTGGTGAACACCAGCCGGATGCCGAACCAGTCGTGCAACAAAGCGCCGACCGGCCCGCGGACGCCGAAGATGATCAGCAGCAGCCAACCCGTCACCACAGGCGGCAGCACCATCGGCAGATGCACCAGCGCATTCAATATCGCTCGGCCGGGGAAACGACAGCGCGCCAGCACCCACGCCATGAGGACGGCTACGGGCAGCCCGAAGCCGACCGCCCGCGCGGCGACGCCCAGCGTCAGCCAAACCGCCTCCCATTCCTCCGGCGACAACATCGACATGGAAACGGTATAGCGGCGAAGATACGCCGGTCAAAATCGGCCCGCACCTGGACTCGGCCCTGCCGGGGATGGCACCTTCGGATGATGACAAATGACCCAGACGACGCCGCATTGCGCCCCGGAGAGATCGCGGTGGTGCTGCCGGAGGCGACCGATGCGGGCGTGTATTTCATCGGCACGATCCGCACGCCCTGGAAAAATCGTGGTGACTGCCCCAAACGCGGCAGCCTGGATGGCCCGCTCTGTTCGATCGTGGTGGATGAACGTTGGCATCAGGCGTTGATTTCTATCGGTGACCACCCGCGCATTCAGGTGCTGTATTGGATGCACAAGGCTCGCCGCGATCTTGTGTCGCAGACGCCGTTCCGCACCGGCAAGACCTCCGGGACGTTCGCTCTTCGATCGCCGGTGCGGCCGAATCCGATCGCGTCCTCAATTGTCGCGCTGGTCGGAATCGAAGGCGGGACGTTACATGTGCGCGGCCTGGATTGCCTGGATGGCACGCCACTGATCGATCTGAAACCGGATCGCGGGGCGTTGGTCGAATAGCGCGGGTTGGTATTGTGCGATCGTCCCGCAATCCCCAAACATAACCCGGTTAGAAGGAATCTGAGATGACCGTGAAAGACTATCCCATCACCCGCGGCGATGCCGAATGGCGCCGCCTGCTGACGCCAGAGCAGTTTTACGTGATGCGTGCCCGGGGGACCGAGGCGCCGGGCAGTTGCGCCTTGTTGGCGGAAAAGCGGCCCGGCCGGTTTACCTGCGCCGGGTGCGACACCGCTCTGTTTGAGACAAAACTGAAATTCGAAAGCGGAACCGGTTGGCCCAGTTTCAACGACCCGATCGAAGGTGCGGTTGAAAACACCGTTGATCGCAGTCACGGGATGATCCGCACAGAGGTGCATTGCGCCACCTGTGGCAGCCATCTCGGGCATGTGTTTCCCGATGGTCCGCCACCGACGCATCAACGCTATTGCATCAACGGCATCGCAATGAATTTCGTGCCGGATTAAGGAAATATCATGCATCCAGCGCTTAAAGCCGGCCGTGTCGCGGTCATTACCGGTGCCGCCAGCGGCATCGGCCTCGCCGCCGCACAACGGTTTGCCGCGATGGGACTTCGCGTTTGCCTCGCGGACCTGTCGCCTGAGGCGCTTGCACGCGCCGCCGAAACGGTTTCCGCGCTGTCTCCGTCCGGACGCGATGCCGTGCTGGCGGTACCCACCGATGTCAGCAAACTGGACGCGGTCCAGGCACTGCACGACGCCGCAACCGCACGGTTTGGGGAGGTCGCGGTGCTGATGAATAACGCCGGCACGTCCCCCGGTGGCGGGCCGTATGAGCATATCGACCGCTGGCGGCGGGTGCTGGAGGTCAACCTATGGGGCGTTATCAACGGCGTGCAGACCTTCACCCCATCAATGCTGGCGCAGAAGAGCCAATGCGCCATTGTCAACACGGGGTCGAAACAAGGCATCACCTGCCCGCCCGGCGATACCGCCTATAATATCAGCAAAGCCGGCGTTAAGGTGATGACAGAAGCGCTGGCGCACAGCCTGCGCAATGAAGACGGCGCCCGCATCTCGGCGCATTTGCTTGTACCAGGCTCCACCTTCACCGGTATGACCCGTGGCGGACGCACCGAAAAGCCGGCGGGCGCCTGGACCGCTGACCAGGTGGTGGACATGTTGATCTCCGGCATGAACCAGGGTGATTTCTACATCATCTGCCCGGACAACGACGTGACGCGCGCGATCGACAACCGGCGCATCCTGTGGGCCGCCGGGGACATCACGGAAAACCGCCCGCCGTTGTCCCGGTGGCATCCGGATTATACGGCGGCATTCGAAAGATTCCTGAACGAACAGTCCTGATCGGTCACCGGAAGCACGTGACAAAAAGTCGTCGGACGGTCCTCAGCCTGTGTTTGCCGGGGACCAGCTACGGCATAACACAGGGTGTTGAAGCAACGCCAGACCCGGTTACCGGGTTTTAACCCTGTCCGTTGCAGATCAAACCGACAGGGAGAATTTTGGATGAACAATATCATATATATAGTAGGCTTGGTGGTGGTCGTGATCGCTGTCCTCAGCTTCTTTGGCCTTCGTTAGGCTGGCAAACCGAGCCGTGATGTCACCTTCTGTACGCCATCACGGTCTGTCCATCGCGGAAAAGTAGCTGTGGTCACAGCGGCAACCCCAGTCCGGGCAACAAAGTGCTGCCGCGGATTATCAGGATTGCTCCTGGCGGTTCAATTGTGGTTTGTCATATTTATCTCGGAAGAGCATCGTCCCTCGTCCCTCGTCTCCCGCCCCAGCGGGGCGGCTACGATTCTCAGTCCCGCGAAGCATGTCATCACCGCCGCTGCCTGGTTGAAAGCACCGTTCAAAGCACCCGCCAGAAGGCCGGCCGCAAACGGCCCGAAACTGGTGATGACCCGCCCCGAACCATTGCAGAACGACACCGCCGTCGCCCGCACATGCGTCGGGAAAAGCTCCGGCAGATACACCGCATGACCGGAGAATGCCCCGAACACGAAATACCCGAACACCGGCAGCAGGTATGGATACAAATCATACGTATCGAGCCACAGATACATGTACAGCCCAGTCATACTCAGAATGCCGCCAACACGCCCAATATCCGCCGCGGTCGGGTTGCCGCCCAGCAGTTCGGTCACCGCCGGGCGCAGCACCAGCGCGAACAGATTGAAGTCGGTGTTGTCGAGCGACCACCCCAGCCATGCGATCAGGAAAATCATCCATTGATAGCGGGTGATATCCCCCACCCATCTCCGTCCGGCGGCCGAAGCGGTTGTCTGTCCCATCATGCCCTCCTGCTGGCGCGGCTCTTGAGGGTGCGCTCTGAAAGGAAGGTTAGATACAATCCGGCCGAGTTGAAAACCAGGCGTCCCGGGTTGACGCCGGTGATTTCCGGCCCGTAACCTCTTGTGCGCGACATGATCGCCGCCACGCGACAACGAATATCCGCCAGACAGGCGGTCCCGGGAGGGCTGAGACAATGGCCAACATCGTACGTGCCGCGTCACGGCGTGACGTGCTGAAAATTTCCGCGCTGTCCAGCGTGGGTGGTCTCCTCGGCGCCGCGCGGGCTTTTGCCGCGCCGAAGAGCCTGACGTTGATGCACGAAAGCTCGTTTATCCCTCCATACGACGCCTATGTGAAAAACACCCTGGCGCAGGCCTATGAAAAGGCCACGGGCATTAAGATCATTTATGACACCGTCAGCGTCGGCAGTATCCAGACCCGCGCGACAACCGTCGCGGAAACCGGTTCGGGTGCCGATATCACGCAGCTCGCTTTCAACTGGCCGTTTCTGTTCGATGAGAAGCTGGTCGATGTCACCGACATCGCTGAAGTCATTGGCAAGAAGGCGGGCGGCTGGCATGAAAGCGCGAAAGAAGCCGTCATCGTCAACGGAAAGTGGAAAGCACTACCGTTCGGCAATATCGGTCAGTTGATGAACTGGCGGATGGATTGGTTCGCCGAGGTCGGCGTCAAAGAATTTCCGGATACATGGGACGGCCTGCTGGAAGCCGGCACCAAGTTGAAAAAGGCAGGCCACCCGTTTGGCTTTGAACTGGGACACGGCTTTGGCGACAACCATGGCTGGCTTTATCCGCTGCTATGGTCCTTTGGTGCGCGAGAGGTCGATCCGGACGGCAAAACCGTCGCCATCGATTCCGCCGAAACAGCGCGCGCCATCGATTTCTGCCGCACGTTCTATGAGAAGACGATGTTCGAGGACGTATTGGGCTGGACCGACGTCAGCAACAACAAAGCGTATCTGTCGGAGCAAATATCCTGCACCAATAATGCTGAATCGATCTTGTATGTCGCCAAACGGGACTTCCCCGATATTGGTAAGGTCACCGGCCAGGCGATGAACCCAAAAGGTCCGACGGGACAGCGGTTCCACATCTTGAACCCATGGTCGCACGGCATCTTCACCAGCACCCCGGATCACCAGGCCGCGAAGGACTTCATGGTGTGGCTGATGGATCCGAAGCAGGTCGGCGGCTGGTACGATATCGCCGTCAGCTACTATGCGCCCTTCCTGCATGCCTTCGACGACGCGCCGCTATGGACCGCCGAACCGCGCAACCTGCCATACCGTGATTCACTCCCGACATCGCATTTGCCTGGCTGGCCCGCGCCGATCAGCCGCCCGCAATCGGAAAGCGTGGCAAAATATGTCGTTGTCGATATGTTCGCCAAGGCATGCGCGGGAAAATCCACCAAGGAGGTCATCTCCGACGCGGCCGCGCAGTTGAAGCAAATCTTCAAGCCGGCCTGATGGTGGCCCTGACGCTGCCGCGTTCTCGCCGGGCATCCGGGTTCCGCCAATGGACCGAACGGGAAGCCGTGTTCAGTTGGCTGATGATCATTCCGCCAGTGGTGTTTTTGCTGCTGCTGGTTGGCTATCCGTTCGTTTATGGCATTTTACTGAGTCTGGAGAACCGGCCGGTCGCCAGGGCGGGAACCTTCGTGGGTTTGGCGAATTTCATCGCGGATTTCCACGATCCGGTGTTCTGGCGGGTCGCCCAGAACACGTTTGTCTATACGATCGCGGCGACACTGTTGAAAATGGTGGGCGGGTTGGGTCTGGCACTGGTTCTGAACCAGGACTTCAAATTCAAGAACTTCATCCGCGCAATGGTGCTGCTGCCGTTTATCGTGCCGACGGTGCTATCGACCATCGCCTGGATGTGGATCCTCGATCCCGGTTTCGCCCCGATCAACTGGTTCCTGCGCTATTTCAATATCGCCAATCCTGGCCCATCCTGGCTGGGAAACAGTTACCTCGCGATGATGTCGTTGATTATCGTCAATGCCTGGCGGGGACTGCCATTTTACGGCATCACGCTGCTCGCGGGACTGCAAACGATCTCTCCCGAACTGTATGAGGCAGCAACGATCGATGGGGCCAGCACCTGGGACCGGTTCCGCTACGTGACGCTGCCGTTGCTGAAGCCGGTGATTTTCATCGTAACGATGTTCTCGATCATCTTCACCTTCGCGGACTTCCAGCTTGTCTATGTGCTGACCCGCGGCGGACCGGCGAATGCCACGCATTTGTTCGCGACCTATGCCTTCGATGTCGCCATGGGCGGCGGGCAGCTTGGTTCGGGGGCCTCTATCGCGCTGGCGATGTTGCCGCCGCTGGCACTGATCATCATCGCCATGTCCGTTTATATGAAGCCGCATAAATCATGATGGTCGAGCGTGCCGGCTGGCGGGTCAAAATCCTTCGTCTGTGGCTGCCGCTCGGTTTGTACATGCTGTTCACCCTGTTTCCATTCTACTGGATGGCGGTGACCTCCCTGAAGCCGAACAACGAGCTGTACAATCGCAAGATCATGCCGCTGATCGTTTACCATCCGACGTTGCAGCACTACGTCGATCTTTTAACCGAGACGAACTTCCTGGTGTGGACCTGGAACACCTTCCTGGTGGCCACGATCTCGACCGCGATTTCACTCGTATTCGGCGTCATGCTTGCCTATCCGTTGGCGCGTATGCGGTTTGCCGGGTCGGCGCTGATTTCCTTCGGTATCGCCGCCACCTATCTGGTGCCGCAGCCACTGCTGTTTATCCCGCTCGCCGATATCATCACCAGACTCGGTCTGAACGATACGCTGACGTCGGTCATCCTGACCTATCCGACCCTGCTCATTCCATTCTGCGCCTGGCTGTTGATGGGGTATTTCCGCTCGGTGCCGCGGGAGCTGGAGGACGCGGCCCGAATCGACGGCGCTACGCGATTGCAGACTATGTTCAAGGTGTTCCTGCCGCTGTGCATACCAGGGTTCATCTCGGCCGGGATTTTTGCCTTCACCCTGGCGCAGAATGAGTTTCTCTACGCGCTGATTTTCCTCACCCAGACCGATGTCCGCACAGTACCGGTGGGGGCGATCGCAGAGCTGGTAAAAGGCGATGTCTTCTACTGGGGCCAGTTGATGGCCGCCGCGCTGCTCGGGTCGGTCCCGGTCGCGATCATCTACTCATTTTTCGTGGAACATTATGTCGCGGGCCTAACCGCGGGAGCGGTGAAGCAATAATCCCTGACCGCCGACAAGTTGAAAACACCGGTTAGCCGGATGGCAGTGTCGCCCCCAACAGAAATTCCTTGTTCCCTTCCGGTCCGGTGATCGGGCTTTCGACCACGCCGGCCACCGTCCAACCGGGCAATCCGCCCCACCAGTGCGTTACCCGCTCGCAGACCGCCTGATGCACCGCGGGATCGCGAACCACACCCTTGTGGCCGACCAAGGCAGCGCCGGCTTCGAACTGCGGCTTGATCAATACGATCGCCCAGGCGCCCGGACGACACAAGGCCAACGGCGCGGGCAGCACCGTCGCAA
>JAYUEJ010000168.1:0-2240 GCA_043739265.1 Rhodopila sp.
CCGGGGTTAGGAAATTGAACGTCAGGAACTGCAGGGAAATACGATGCGCTTGGGCAGAGAAGCCAATCACCTCCTCAAAAACCCGATAGCTGTCCATCAGATGGATCAGCGCCACAAACACAATCAGCGGCATCAGATGTGGCACGATCACACAACGCAAACGCTCCCAGCGCGACGCGCCATCAACGATGGCCGATTCAAGCGTGTCCTGATCCACGGTTTGCAGCCCCGCATAGAACACCACGAACGCGAACGGCGCGACATGCCAAACCCTGTAGGCCAACATCAGCACTTCGATGCTCCACCCCTGGGCGAACATGGAAATATCGCTATGAAATATCGCCCGCACGGCCGCAGTCAGAATTCCGTCGCCGATAAACAGCCAGCGGATCGACAGCGCCCCGATCACCGGGGTGATGATGAACGGCAGCAAGGCGGCGAAAATCACCAGGCCGCGCAACTTGCGGGTGACGCTATTGACCGCGAGCGCGACAAGAAGCCCGAAGCCAATCACCAGCGGCAACGTAATCAGGGTGAACGTGATGGTGAAGCGCAAAGCCGCGTAAAAATCGATCGACAGCAACGCCGATATGCCGCCGCCGTCGGGCGCAAAGGCGCGCGCCACTGCATCCGGCTGCAACAAATCACGATAGGCTTGCAGCCCGATGAAGCTCGTTACGATCATCGGCGCCCCACTGCCATCAAGGCGCGGCCGAGATTTTGTTTCGGTCACGCAGGTCTGGCCGGTAAAACCAGGCGTGCAGGACTGCACCTCCACCGTTTCGAAAGCCTGTTGAGTTGAATAAAAGCTTTCGATGAACACGCCGACCAGGGGCAAGGCAATGAAAGCCGCCATCAGGAGCAGCGACGGTGCCACAAACCCAATGAAAATGCGCGTTTTCATGATACCCTGCCGCCTGCTGGTGCGGCTATTTTACCAAGCCCTGCTCCTTCGCCTTAACCAGATAGGCGGCTTCGATATCGGCAAGCGTCTTTTCGGCGGTTTTCTTGCCGGTCAGGAAGTCAGCCACGCCGTCACCAACTGCCGAGGCAACCAGCCCGTAAACCGTGGAAGACGGATAAGGCGGTGCGCCGGCGTTGGCGGACGCGATGGCGCCAGTCGCAAACTTGCCGGGCGTGTAGCCCTTGATCAGCCAAACCGCGGCACCGGGCGCTGCCTTAAGGGTGCTTTCGCCCATCCCAGCGATCGCGACCCGAAACGCCGCATCCGCCTCGGCATCCGGAATGTTTTTGGCAATCACAATGCCGTCCCACCACAGGGTCGTCGCCGGCTTGCCACCCTTGACCGCCGCCGGCGCCGCAGCGAGGCCGATCTTGCCGACCACTTGGCTTTCCTTCGGATCATCCAAGGCAGCCGCACGGGTGGCCCACAAATTGGCCATCGCGATCTTGCCCTGCTGGAACTGCTTCTGCACAAAGGTTGAATCCGACACCAGATATTCCGGGTCCATGTAGGCGGTAATCTTCTTCAACATCTCCAGCGTCTTCAATCCGGCCGGCGAGTTGATGCTTGGCGTGTTGTCGGCCTTGGTAAATTGACCACCAAAGCCCAAGAACAGATTGGTGAAATCCAGCCCAAGGTCGAAACCCGGCTTGATGGTCCCGCCGATCGGGTAGGCGACCTTGCCTGATGCCTTGATCTTGGCAGCCGCGTCCAGCACTTCGTCCCAATTGGTCGGCACCGCGATGCCGAGTTCCTGCAGGATATCGGTGCGATACATCAGATGCTGGTCGTTCACGTCCATCGCAACCGACATGATCTTGCCGTCAACCTTGATAAGCTGGTTCGGTTGCAAATCCTGGCCGTATTTCGCCACCAGCGCATCGAGCGGGCGAATGGTGCCGCCATTCAACAGTGGCACCAAGGTTCCGTTGGATACGCCGCCGATCTGATAAAGTGACGGGTTGGCAGCGAACGCCGCCGGCTGCTTGAGGCGGAAATCCTGGTCGAGTTCCGACCGCACATTGCCACATTCTGCCATGGTCGCGGTAACCGCTTTCCAAGCATCGAACGCGGCGGTGAGCGATTTCAGGGGCACGGCGTTCTGAAAGCCGCAGGCCGCATGGGCGGTGGATGACATCAGCAGGCTGAACATTGCGGCGGCAATAGTTTTTTTCATACCGGGCCTCATAAATGTTAGGGTTGTTTCAGGCGCAGGCCAGTTGCTTGGTCGAAAACATGGCAAATGCCAGGGGGAATGCGGAACCCGATCGGCGCA
>JAYUEJ010000169.1:0-2239 GCA_043739265.1 Rhodopila sp.
CCCAGTGTGTGGGTCAGCACCTCTGCCATGTCGGCGAGCAGCGCGGCGGCATCGACATTTTCCGCACGAAGATCGCCGCGGCGGGCGAACGCCAGCAACCGGCTGGTGATCGCCGCACCCCGCCTGGCGGCATCCAGAACGATGCGGGCATTGCGCAGTACGCGTTCGGTCTCGCCGGGACGACTCTCGATCAGCGCCGCGCCGCCCGCCACCGCCTGCAGCACATTGTTGAAGTCATGCGCGATGCCGCCGGCGATCTGGCCCAGCGCCTGCATCCTCTCGGCGTGGGCGGCGCGTTGCTGGGCGGCCTCCCGAGCGGCCATTTCCTCCTGGACGCGGTATTCCAGGGCGGCGTTGATCTGCTGCTGGACGTCCAGCAGGCGTTTTTCGGCATCGATATCCTGGAAGATGCCCAGGACTTCCCGCACCTGATCGCCTTCCCACCGCAGCGGCAGACTGGCGACCCGGTACCAGGCTTCGGTGCCGTTTTCGTCCCGGAACAGGAAATCCATCCCCGGCAGCGTGGTTTCGCCCAGTCGCAGGGCCCGCCGGATGGGATAATCCCGCGGTTGCACGCGGTTGCCATCGGGATCGTATCCGATCCAATCACCGCGCGGTACGGGTAACATCGACTGAATGACCGGTCCGTTGAGCCGTTTCATCATCGCATTGCCCAGGATGACGGTGCCGGCGGTATCGACGATGCCAACGCCGATCGGCAGAGCCTCGAGAATCTCCTCCAGCCGGCCGCGTTCGGTTTCCAGCGTCCAGATCAGCCGGTCGCGCTCCATTTCGGCTTCGTATCGCGCCGTTACGTCCATGTTGATGCCGACCATGCGCACGGCCCGCCCATCCGCGCCGCGGATGGCCTGGCCGCGCGCCAGCAGCCGCCGGATCGACCCATCCGGCATGGAGACGCTGTATTCGGTCAGGTAGAGAAGGTCGGGCGATTTTAGCGTGGCGCTCAATTCCCGCTGCAAACGCGCCCGGTCGGCCGGATGCACCGCGTTCTGCCAGAACGTTACATCCGGATTGTCCGGACGCGGCTCCAGACCGTGCAACCGCCATTGGTGCTCGGTCCAGGTCAGGGTGTTGTTAGCGATATCCCAGTCCCAAATCCCAAGATTGGCACCTTCCCGCGCCAGTTCCAGCCGCTCCTCATTGACCCGCAGGCCGGCTTGCGCGTGCCGCAGGTCGGTGATGTCAATCTGGTTGATCAGGGCCAGGGTGCGGCCGGCCACCTGCACCGGCGCGATCGCGATCAGCAGGTCGCGCAAGCCAAGCCGGCCTTTGATACGGGTTTCGTAGCTGTGGCTTTGGCCGCTGCCGACCGATCGGCAAATCTCCCGTATCCGTTCCCGGCTGAACCGTGAGGCGAAGTCGGTCATCGGACGGCCGCGGAATTCCTCGACAGTGTAACCCAGGGTGGACGCCGCGACCGCGTTGCTGTCGATCACCTGAGTGGTGTCGGGATCGAGCAGTATCGTTCCGCCGGGTGATCGTTCGAACAGCGTGCGGAATCGTTGCTCGCTTTCTCCCAGGGCTTTGGCGGCTTCGTTCCGTTCGGCTGCCGCGGTGAGCAGGGCGTGCGCGATCATGTCGGTTTCCGGCAGGCCGGTTTCGAGGAGACTCGTCACCGCGGCGGCCGGCTCGGTCTGATGATCGTGCGCGGCGAATTGGCGAAGCTGCTCCAGCGGACGGGTGATCCCCCTGGCCGCGAGCATCGCAAGCAGGATGCAAGCGGTCAGCACGGTCATTCCGGTTCCGGCAACAACGGCGATCGCCTCGCGCATCGGTGCGAAAATCACCGCTTCCGGCGAACCGACAATCACCGTCCAGCCGAACGGCGCGACATGGGTGTAAACCGCGACGGCTGGAACGCCCTCCAACGTGGGTGCCCGGGTGATGCCCTCCTTGTGTGCCCGCACCTCGGACCACAGGCCGGGAACCACCGGCGACCCGACGAAGCGGTCCGGGTTGGGAACGCGCGCCACCACGACGCCGGCGGTATCGACCACTGCCAGGACCCCGGGAAGCGGCAGGGATTGGCGTTTGATCAGTTCCTCGAGCACCGAGGCCGGCAAGCTGATGAACAGATCATAGATAACGCGGCCGTCCCGGATGACCGGAACATCGACGTTGAAGGCCTGAATGCCGGTGACGGGATCGAGCTGCAGATCGGAGACCGCCGGTTGGCCGGTTTCAAACACCTGCAAACCTTTGGCGTTGGCGGCCTGGT
>JAYUEJ010000170.1:0-2237 GCA_043739265.1 Rhodopila sp.
TACGAGGATGAGAACGGCGCGCTCGTGCTGGACCGGGTCGGCACTCAGGCACATTCGTCCGGCTTCTCGTTGCCCGGCAACATCGAGGCGATCAACGCGGAACGATCGGTTGACCAGCGATACTCCGAATATCTGGTTGTGTGGTTCGGCGTCGATCAGCTCGGCGAACTCAGTAACCTTGCCAATCGCCGCGCCAACAAGAGGGACGATACTCTGGGCGAATTCCGCCTGAAGATCATTGTTTCGGAACAGAACGCGCCGTTGCCGAACGGGGTGCAGCCGGCCGCCGCCAATGACGCCATCGCCATCCAGCGCGCGAACTGGGAATGCGCGCGCCGCATCGGCCGCAGTCAGGCGGCGTCGATCTCCTGCGATTCCTGGCGCGACACCGCGGGCAGACTCTGGACCCCGAACCGGCTGGCGCCGGTCGAGGCGCCGAAGGCCGACATCACCGGCGCGCAATGGGTCATCGGTTCGGTCACATTCCGAAAGGATATGTCGGGAACGCATGCCGATTTGGTCCTGATGCCGCCGCACGCTTTCGACCCCGATCCGAAACCGCTGAACCTGTTCGACAACGAACTGGCGAACTCGCCGAGGACATCGCAGGCCCCCGCGCCCGCGACCCCGGGGCAGCCGCCCACATAAGCGGAGAATACTTTAATGTCGGCGATGCTTGAAGCCAGGGTCGCGATCCTGGAGCGGCAGCTTAACGCGCTGATGCAGCGCCGGGGCACGCATTTCGCCCTCGCGCGGTCCACCATGAACGTCAACGACGCCGGGCCTGTGCAAACCGTGCAGGCGCGGCTCGACGCGCTATCGACGCGCGACAACATTCCGGTGCTTTACCATTACGGTTTCTTCGGTGCTCCGCCGGTCGGCGCCGATCTTCATGTCGCGTTTCTCGACGGCGACCGGTCGAAGGCGGTGGTGATCGCCAGCAACCACCAAAGCCACCGCATGACCGGCGTGTCGCCGGGGGACGCTGGTCTGTATGCCCAGGGTGCGATTGTTCATCTGAGCGGCAGCGGGATCGGATTGACCGGAAACATTTCGCACACCGGCAATTATACGCTGACCGGCAACCTGACCGTCACCGGCTCGGTGACCGCAGGCGCGGGTGGCGGTGATTCGGTCACGCTGCAACAGCATAAGCACCCGGCCAACAATACGCCGCCCACGGCGGGCACCTGACATGGGCGATATTCGCATTGTCTGGGATCCGGTCACCGGGACCGGCGATTTCAACATGCTCGGGAACGGGTTGGAGTTGGGCCGCGATCTCGAAACGGCCTCCTTGATCAGCATGTTCACCGATGCCCAGGCGGACCCTGGGGACGTTGTTTACGATACCGATCCGCGGGGCACCTGGATCGATACCTATGCCGCGCTGGAAGACCCGGCGCTGCGCCCGCTCCCGAACGACCGGATGGGCTCGAAAATCTGGCAGATTTTCGCTCGCCCGCGCACACAGGACACACTGAACTGGCTGCGGGACGAGGTGATCCGGTGCCATGGCTGGATGATCGTCGATGGCGTGGCCTCGGCGGTGGACGCGAACACGTTCTTCACCGGACCGGGCGGGATCGGCGCGCGGGTTACGATCGCGGCGAACGGACGGACAAATATTTTTTCATATGTCTGGGGACAGGAGTCCTGAATTATGCCTTACCCGCGGCAAACTTTGACCGCGCTTCGGACGCTCGCGATGCAGGATATGACCGCGTCCGATCTGCCGAACGCGGACGGCTTTTTGCGACGGGCGGTGCTGCGCGTGCTGGCCTGGGTCATCGCCGGAATGGCCTACCTTCACGACGGCTATCTCGATTGGATTTCCCTGCAATCCACCCCGTTCACGGCGACCGGCGAGTATTTGGAAGGGTGGGCCGCGCTGGCGCCGACTCCGGTGCTGCGCGAGGCTCCGACATTCGCGTCCGGATCGGCGACATGGCCGGGCGAGATTGGATGGAGCCTTCCCGCCAACACGATCTGCAACCGGGGCGACAACGTCCAGTACATCACAGGGGCGGCGGGGACGGTCGGTTCCGGCGGCACGGTCACGGTGACGGTAACCGCGCTGGTGGCGGGGTCGAATGGCAACACGGACAGCGGCACGCCGTTGACCCTGGGTACGTCCGTCCCAGGCATCGATCCGACCGGTGCCGCGTCCGGCCCGCTCACCGGCGGTGCCGATCTGGAACTCGACACGTCCCTGCACAGCCGCATGGAGGAAAGCT
>JAYUEJ010000171.1:0-6758 GCA_043739265.1 Rhodopila sp.
CTCGCCCACAGGCGGTCGATATTGCAGTGATGCATCCAGAAAATCGGGTCGTTCGCCGCCCACGGCACGGCGCCCATGCCCTGCTGGTTGCCGACCCAGACATGCACGTTGCCGTGCAGACCGAAATCGAGTGAAGAACAGAACCCCTGGTCCGCACCAGACGTGCCGTAAATCGTTTCCTTGAGCGCATCGAGTGCCACATAGTTCGCCGGAATCTGGCCGCCCGTATTGACGCCCGCATTGCGGCTGGTTCGGAACAGCGGCGTGTTGGCGACCCGGAATGGCGCCGGTAGCGCCGCCTGCGCCGGATTCGAATAATTCCAGTACGGCAGCGTGAAACCTGGTTCATTCGACGCCTGCCGCACGATCAGTTCGAAGAAGTAAACGAACATCCGGTGCCAGGGCAGGAAGAAATCCTCGTTCTGGCCGTTATGCGCCTGGCAGGTTTCCCACATCTGCTGTGCCAGGGCGCGATTTGGCGCATTCGGCTGCGGATAGATGCGGCGGAGTTCGCTCGCCATGCCCGGCGGTTCCTTGACCCAGTGGGTGTACCACTGGAACGCCCAGGACAGCGGGCTCGTCTCCGCCGTCTGGTTCATCATCCGGTTCACGCCGGCCTGGTATTTCTGCAGCATCGCCTGCCCCTCGGGGCTTGCGGCGTTGTAACGAATGCGCGGCGTATCGGCCCATGCCTGCTGCTTGTACCAAACCGGGAAAGGAATGGCATCCAGGGTGGCCCCAGCGGCCCCCGCGGCCAGTAACGCCCGGCGCGACAACTTGCTCATGTGTCCGTTCTCCCCATCGCTGCTTCGCACAGCGCGGATGCGCATATAATGGAGGGGAGTTAATCAAACGTGCCCGTTGCGTGACAGGAAACGAATAAATCTGTTATTCAATTACAAGATCGACCGTGCCAATCGTCGGATTAGCGGCGGTATCAGGAGTTTGGCCACTGCCGGCGGCGATGGTTACGGCCAGCCGGTCAGCCGGCAGCCCGCGCGACAGCAGGGCCAGCACGCGGTCGGTGACGTCATAGACGCGAGAGACCGACCGTCCGGGATTGGGCGGGGCAACGGCAAAGAAGTTCAGCACGCCGACTGCTTCGCTGCAAGCTGGAACGGGACCGGGCGGCAGGCCGAAATACACATCGTACACCACGCCCGGCTGCGCCGCGGCATGCAGATCGCGCAACACGATCTGGACTTTAAGGTCAGGGCCACGGCCGGCCAGACGCTGGCGCAGCACGTCGCTGCCGCCGTCGGGTATTAACGCAATCCGGGTCGATGCGGGACCAAGGGCCACGGTCCCGCCGGCGTTCGTGGCGAGAAGAGGGAAGGTGGCCGCCCGGGCGCGGTGATCAGACAGGCCGAGGGCCGCGCAGAGCAACCCGAACAGGCCAGCGGTTCGACGGGAAAATGGCGCCATGATCAGGGTTTGACCTCGGGAACAATCAGGCCGTACCAACTTTAAGTGTGGTGCTGCCGAGCGGTTGGCAAGCCCTGGCGGCGTTGTGCCTACTCCGCCAGCCCAGCCTGCTCCGCCAGCGGGGCCTACTCCGCCAACACCGCCGCTTCGACGCCTTCGGGCCGGTCAAGGATTGCCCGCGCCTGCCTGATATCCAAACTCCCTTCCCACCACGCGACGAAAATCGTCGCGACCGTGTTGCCGAACAGGTTGGTGATGGCGCGCGCCTCACTCATGAAGCGGTCGATTCCCAGCACCAGGACCATACCCGCCACCGGCACTTTGCCGTTCATCGTCGCCAGCGTGGCGGCCAGCGTGATGAACCCGCCGCCGGTAACCGTCGCGGCACCTTTCGATGTCAGCAGCAGGACCGACAGTATCAGCAGATAGTCGCCCCAGCTCAGGTTGATATTCAGCGCCTGGGCGATGAACGCGATCGCCATGGTGAAGTAAATCGACGACCCGTCGAGGTTGAACGCGTATCCCAACGGGACCGTCAGACCGACCAGCGACTTGCCGCAACCCAGCAGTTCCAGCTTTTCCATCAGCGTCGGCATCGCCGCTTCGGACGACGAGGTGCCCAGCACGATCAGGAATTCCTCCTTCACGAAACGGATGATCTTCAGGATGTTCAGGCCCATGACGCCGGCCACGCCGCCCATGATCACGAAGATGAAGATCGCGCAGGTCAGGTAGAAGCACAGCATCAGGAATCCAAGCTGAGCCAGCGCGCCGATGCCGTATTTGCCGATGGTGAACGCCATGGCACCGAAGGCGCCCAAAGGAGCGACCCGCATGATCAGCGCGATCACGCCGAACAGCGCGCCGCCGGCTTCGTCCAGGACATGCACCACGGTCTTGCCGCGTTCGCCCATGCGCGACAGGCCGAGGCCGAACAGCACGGCGAACAGCAGGACCTGGAGGATCTCACCTTTGGAAAACGCATCCACCACCGTGTTGGGGATGATGTTCAGCAGGAAGGTGACGACGTCCTGGTGCGGCGCATCGGCATAGCGGGCGACGGCTTTGCCATCCAGCGTGGCCGGATCGATGTTCAGCCCGGCGCCGGGCTGAAAGACATGCGCCACGATCAGGCCGATGAACATGGCCAACGTCGTCAGGACTTCAAAATACAGGATCGCCTTCAGGCCGATGCGTCCGACTTCCTTCGCGTCGGCCAGTTTGGCGATGCCGACGACCACCGTCACGAAGACGATCGGGGCGATGATCATCCGCACCAGCCTGATGAAGGCGTCGCCGAACGGCTGCATCTGCACCGCGATCACCGGCCAGAAATGCCCGAGTGTGGCGCCTATGACCACGCCTAGCAAAACCTGGATGTACAGCCCCTTGGCGGCGCGTGCGCTGGTTGCGGCCATTGCCTGTTGTCCCTCTTTCCCTTATGCCCGGCCGTTATGTGCGGCCAAGTAATTTCGTCCGAATCCGATCAACCCGCGTTGATCCCACCAAGGTGTACCTGAATGGCTGATTACGTCATCTCCCCTCCGGCGATATCATCCGTTCCCGTCGCGGGCGGCGGCCATTTTCCTGTCAGACGTGTCTTTTGCGTCGGTCGCAACTACGCCGAACATGCCCGCGAGATGGGCAGCGATCCGGATCGCGAGCCACCGTTCTTTTTCATGAAGCCGTCTGATGCCCTGCTGCTGAATGACGCGGATATGCCCTATCCGCCGCAAAGCACGCAGCTTCATCACGAGATGGAGATGGTCGTGGCGATCGGCGTGGGCGGGGCGAATATTGCCGGCGCCGATGCTCTGAAGCATGTGTGGGGCTATGCCGCGGGCCTGGACATGACCCGGCGCGACTTGCAGAACGCGGCCAAGAAAGAAGGCAAGCCCTGGGATATGGGCAAGGGCTTCGACTGGTCCGCGCCGATCGGCCTGCTGGTGCCGGCGTCGAAGATCGGCCATCCCGCCGCCGGCCTGATCGAGCTGAAGGTCAACGGCAAGGTCCGCCAAACCTCCGACCTGTCGAAGATGATCTGGGACGTGCCGGAAATGATCGCCTACCTGTCCGGACTGGTGAGGCTGGCGCCGGGTGACCTGATCTACAGCGGCACGCCGGAAAACGTCGCGGCGGTCGAGCGGGGCGATCTGCTGGAGGGCGTGGTCGCGGGCGTCGGAACGGTGAAGACCCGCATCGTCTGATGGCGTCGCTGCGGGTTGCCACCTGGAACATCAACTCACTGCGATTGCGCGTCGGGTTGCTCGACAAGCTGGTCGAAGCGCTGCGACCGGACGTCATCTGCTTGCAGGAGACGAAGGTGCCCGACCCGCTGTTCCCGGCGGAGGCGTTGCTCCCGCTGGGATATCCGCACACCGTCTTCCGCGGGATGAAGGGGTATAACGGGGTCGCGATCCTGTCGCGTGTGCCGTTGGAGTTGCTCGACGTCGCGCCGGATTGGTGCGGCAAGGGCGATTGCCGGCATGTGGCGGCGTCGTTGCGGACTCCCGATGGGCCGGTTGAGCTGCATAATTTCTACGTGCCGGCCGGTGGTGACGTGCCGGATCGTGTGGAGAACCCCAAATACGGCCATAAGCTCGATTTCATCGCCGAAGCCCGGTTGTGGTTCGCGGGTCGTTCCAGGTTGTCGCGGACGGTGCTTGTGGGCGACCTGAATATCGCGCCGATGGAGCATGACGTCTGGAGCCACAAGCAGTTGCGGAATGTGGTTAGCCATACGCCGGCGGAAACCGAGGGCCTGGATGCCTGGATGAACGCCGGGTTCGTCGATGCGGTGCGGCATTTCGTTCCAGCGGAGCAGAAGCTGTATTCCTGGTGGTCTTATCGGAACCAGGATTGGAAGGCCTCGGATCGAGGGCGGCGGTTGGACCATATCTGGGTGACTC
This sequence comes from Rhodopila sp., assembly GCA_043739265.1. Taxonomy (GTDB): domain Bacteria; phylum Pseudomonadota; class Alphaproteobacteria; order Acetobacterales; family Acetobacteraceae; genus Rhodopila. Next base: position 4,335 of record JAYUEJ010000171.1, read on the forward strand.
CCGACCTGGAGGCCGGGCTGCGCAGTCAAACGATCCTGCGAGATGCGCGCGACTGGCCCCGCGGGTCGGATCATGTGCCGGTTTGTGTGGAAATGGAGGTTTAGGTTTGCGGGTGGGGGCTGGGTTCTCTACCAACGCAATGGGCTGAAAATGCCGAGCGGCCGGCCACGGCCTACCCCGTTGCGCCAGGTTGTTTGATCTCCGACCGGTCATCGCCGCTCGCCACCCGCCGAACACTATGGCACGCTTCCCGCCATGCGCATCCACCTGCAGAACCCCGACAACGACCCGTTGTTCGATTTCTCCCGCGCGATGTGGGACGCGGCGGCGGCGCGCGCGCCGGATATTGGCCGCGGACATGACGTCAGCCTGGGCGTAACTCCGGCCGATTTCATCGCCTGCATGCGCGATACCGAGGCACTGGTCTGCGATGCCGGCGTCATCCAGGCACTATTCCCCTGTCCGGCCCCCGACCTGAAGTTGATCTTCCTGACCAACGCTGGCCTCGACAAATTGGCCCCGTTCACCTGGCTGCCCCCCGGCGTCGCCCTGATGAACAACCGCGGCACGCACGCGGCGAAAGCGGGAGAATTCGCCATCATGTCCATCCTGATGCTGGCAAACCGCGTCCCCGCGATGGTGACCAACCAGCGCCGGGGTACCTGGCGCAAACTGTGGGGTTCGGTCCTGGGCGGACGCAACCTGACTGTCGTCGGCCTCGGCACCCTGGGCGGCGCCACCGCCCACCATGCCGCCCGGTTCGGCATGCACGTCACCGGCGTCCGCGCCAACCCGGCACCGCATCCGGCCTGCGCAACCGTCGTCGGCACCGACGCATTGGACGACGTGCTGTTGCAGACGGAGTTCCTCGTGCTCGCCTGTCCATTGACCGGCGCCACACGCGGCCTGATAGACCGGAGGCGGTTGGAGTCCCTGCCATCCAGCGCCGGCATCGTCAACATCGGTCGCGGCGAGCTGATTGATCAGGACGCGTTGTGTGACCTGCTGGACGACGGCCACCTGTCCGGCGCCGTGCTGGACGTGTTCACGCCGGAACCGATCCCGCCGGACCACCGCCTTTGGTCAACCCGGAATCTGATCGTCAGCCCGCACACTTCGGCCGACGATCCAGCCACCTACAACACGCACAGTCTGGACATCTTCCTGGACAATCTGCGGGCTTTTCGAAATGGCCAACCGCTGCCGAACCGGTTCGATATCGGGCGCGGCTACTGATGCTGGCGACACTCGTTGCTCTACTGGCCGCAGCAACGATCGCCGTGCCGCTGACCAGAAGGTTCGGCCTGGGCAGCGTGCTGGGCTACCTGCTGGCGGGCGTCGTTATTGGGCCGTCCGGCCTCCGGTTGATAAACGATGTCGATCAGATCTCCAACATTGCCTCGCTCGGTGTTGTCATGCTGCTGTTTCTGATCGGACTGGAACTGCGGCCAAGACGCCTTTGGGTGATGCGGCAAGCGGTTTTCGCTTTGGGATCGGCGCAGGTCGTAGTCAGCGGCGCGGTGCTGTCGGCGATCGCCCACATGACCGGAGTGCCGTGGCCCGGCAGCATCGTTCTTGGAGCGGGTCTGGCGCTGTCCTCGACCGCAATCGTCCTGCCGATGCTGGCCGAAGCTAATTTATTACAACACCGAGCAGGACGCGATGGTTTCGCGGTGCTGCTGTTTCAGGATCTGGCGTTCATTCCGCTGGTCGCCCTGGTGCCGCTGCTCGCCGAACAGACCTTGCCGGATCATGTCCCTTGGCACGATGTGGCACAGGGTGCCGCCGCTATCGCCGTTATCCTGATCGGCGGCCGGTTCGCGATTCCGCCGCTCATCCGAGCGATCGGCGGCGCCCGTACGCCGGAGCTTTTTACCGCCGCGTCGCTGCTGATCGTGGCCGGAACCGCGTTTATCGCCAATCTGGCGGGGCTTTCCATGTCGCTGGGTGCTTTCATGGCCGGCGTTCTGCTGTCGGAATCGGAATACCGCCACGAACTACAAGTCGACATCGCCCCTTTCGAGGGGCTTTTACTGGGATTTTTCTTTATCTCCGTCGGTATGTCGGCGGATCTGGGATTGGCTCGCATCCATCCCTGGATGCTGGCCGGCGCCACCGCCGCGCTGCTGCTGGTCAAGATCGCGGTTTGCTTCGTCCTCGCGCTGATGTCGCGCCGAAGCCTGCCCGATGCCGTTCGTTTCAGTCTCGCGCTACCCCAGGCCAGCGAGTTCAGCTTCGTCCTGTTCGGGGCAGCGGTCGCGGTGGGTGCGCTGGCACCAGACAGCGCCGCGATGGCCACCCTGGTCGCCGCGGTTTCGATGGCGGCCACACCGGTGCTGTTCGCGCTATCGGAGCGGTTCGTGATCCATCGGCTGGAAGGCGAACCGGTGCCGGATTTCGATACGATAGAGGCTGCGGACGCGC
>JAYUEJ010000172.1:0-2236 GCA_043739265.1 Rhodopila sp.
TATTCTTTTGCAGAAGTGAATGCCGGGGGCAAAGCTCCGTCAGGTGCGACAGGCCGCGCCTGATTACGGATTCCAGGCCAACACCGCCAGCCGCTAATCGACCAACCCACACGCAATATCCAACGCCATCCGGACCAGCTTGTCGCTCGCCTCCGGAGTCCGGAACGCGCTATGGGCCGATAGCGTCACATTCGGCAGCCTGGTCAACCTGTGCCCCGCCGGCAGCGGCTCGGTCCCGAACACATCCAGCGCCGCATGCCGTAGCGCCCCCGACTCCAACCCCGCGATCATCGCATCCTCATCCACGATCGCCCCGCGCGCCGTGTTCACCAGGATCGCCCCCGGCCGCATCGTCCCCAGCCGTTCCGCGCTCAGAAACCCCCGCGTCTCATCGTTCAGCAGCAGATGCACCGACAGCACCTGACTCTCCGCCAGCAGCGTGTCCAGATCCACAAACGTCACCCCGGGCGCGCTTCGTGGAGTCCGGTTCCACGCCAGCACCCGCATCCCGGACCCGGAGGCAATCCGAGCGACCTCGGCTGCGATTCCACCAAAACCAAGCAATCCCAGGGTCTTGCCGGTCAGTTCCATGCCCTCGGTGCGAAGCCAGCGCCCCTCGCGCATGCCGCCGTCCATCCGTGCCAACCCGCGCGCGGCGGCCCACATCAAGGCAATAGTGTGTTCCGCCACCGCCGTGTCGCCGTAGCCTTTGATGGTGTGGACGGTGATGCCCAGCGCGGCCAGATCCTCCGGGTTCATGTAGCTGCGGGCGCCGGTGCCCAGGAAGATCACATGCTTCAACCCGGCGCATAAGCGCATCGCCTCAACCGGCATTTGCGTATGGTCGTCGAAACAGAAATCGTAACCGGCGAGCAACCCCGGCAGATCCTCCGGCGTGATGTCGCCTTGTTCGTTCACCACCATCGGCGGATCGCCGGGCCGCGAGACGCGATAAAACACCCCGGCCAGATCGTCCACGGCGTCCAAAAACAAGCCTCTCATCACACCCCCCCTGAACCTCAAAAAAAGCGAAATCCTCTCAGGAAAACGCCGCGAACACCTCCTCCAACGCCTTGACCTGGTTCCCCGCGGCGGACGACGGCACGATAATCAAATCCCGCACGCCCGCATCCCGCCAGGCCTCCACCCCGTCCCGCACTTTCGAAGCCGGCCCGAACAATGTGGTGTCAGCCAGCCATCGATCCGAAAAACATCCCGGCACGTCGTTCGGGCGCCCCTCGGCGATGGCCGTTTCGATCGCCGTCATCTCGTCGTGATAGCCGGCTTCCTTCCAGTAATTCCGGTAATTCGGCAGAAATCCGTAACTGGTCAGCGTGCGCCGGCAAACCGCTTTCGCCGCTTCCACGTCATCGCTGATACAGGTCGGAATCATATTGCCGATAAAAAACCCCGGATCGGTCCGCTTCGCCGCGGGCAGAGCCGCCAGCGACACCGCCATGTGCGAACGGGACGCATTGGCGAACACCACCCCCTCGGCGATCTCCCCCGCCAGCGCGACCATCTTCTTCCGCAGCGCCGCCACGATAATCGGCGGCAACGTCCCCAGCCCCTCCTGGGCACGGAATTTCTCCACGAATCCCCTGATATCCCCCAGCGGCTTGCCCGGCGTAACGCCCATCCGCACATGCGACGGCCCGTGCGCGACACCGATCCCCAACCGGAACCGTCCGCCCGAAACCTCATGCATCACCGCCGCGCTCTGGGCGAAATCGCCAATCGTGCGTTGGTAGATCGGCGCGATCGCGGTGCCGAACGGAATGCCGGAGGTATTCCACGCCAGCGCCTCACACAGCGACATGTTGCCGAACATGCTGGGCGAGTAGATGCCGGCAAAGCCGCGCCGCTCAATTTCCTGAGCGATTTCAATGGTGCGACGGCGGCGCCCGGGAACGGCGACGAGGGCGACGGCTGGCAGGGTCCGGGTCATGCAACAATCCTCATTGACGAGTGCCAACCACCCTATCCCGCCCCCCGGCTTTGGACAAATCGACAACGTGACGAAGAATTCACACCCAAAAATTGCCGAACGATAGTATTCGATTTGTGGTCCAGGAGGCGTAACATGGTGGTTATTTCAGACCAGGGGCGCTTGTCACGGCGGCGACTGTTGGCAGTCGCGGCGTCGTTGGCGGCGATGACCGCAACCGGCCGCGCCAGCCTGGCGGAAACCACCAGCGACCTCGCCCTGACCTGCGACGCCGCCGCCGCCCCAGCG
>JAYUEJ010000173.1:0-2235 GCA_043739265.1 Rhodopila sp.
CCGCCTCGCTCAATCCGGAGGATTTTATCGCGGTCGTGCCGGTCGCGCCGGTCCGCGTTGCGGTGCCGAGAGCGCGGCCGAAGGCGCTGACGATCCGGCCGGCGGTGACGATCGCCAGGGCGAGGCCGCCCATGAGCACAAGGATACCGACCGCCGCGGAGCGCAACAACGAGTTTCGAAGCGGTGCCAAAAAAACCTGATCCGGCACATCGATCCCCAGGATGTAACCAGTATAGGGGGCGCGGGCGAAAGCGACCACGGACGACACTTTATCCGGCGTCATCGTGTCAGGCGGTGCGATACCGTACTCCGACGCCAGGATTGTCTTCAACCCGACTGACGCTGGAGTCTTGCCGACAGTTTCCGCATCCCGCAGCGAACGCGCCACGACAACGCCTTTGCGGTCCAGCACCGAGACCGACCCGCCAGGCGGAACGCCGGCTTCGTTGACAATGGCGATCAGGCGCTCACGCGGGATCGAAATGCCGATGGCGCCGATGATATCGCGACCGCCGCCGGCATTCTGCGTCAGCGCGAAAACCGGCACGGCAAGAGCCACGACCGGGGCGCTCGCGCTGGCTCCGATAAACAGATCCGATATGACCGGCCGGCCTTCAGCCACAGCGGACAGGGCGACTGGCGTGCCATGCAACCCGGTTCGCCGTTCGCCGGGCGCCCATTCAGTGTTGAGCAGCCGGAATCCTTGGGCGTGCATCAGGCCCAATATCGGCCGATGAGACTCGGGGGCCAAATTTGTCGCCAGTAGGTCGCGCGCGGCGCGAAGTTCGCCTTCGACGGCATTTAGGTCGCCACTCAGGTCGCCACTGGCCACGGCGACCGCCGCGGCAAGCGTTTCGGCCACCGCCCGGGTGCGTTCGAATTCACGATCGACCAGCAACGCAATCGATCGCGCCTGTTCGACCAATTGCGCTTCGGCGCTGTTTCGCTGGTTCAGGTATTGCAGCCAGAGCGCGCTCGCCGCGAGGACCATGAGGGGAAGCGCGACCACCGCGACCAACACGACCAGACTGCCGGCCAGGGACACGCCGCGTCGCCCGGCGGCGGGCGGCCCGGACTGATCGGTTGGGCCAACGGCAACCACTCCGCAAAGTCGTTTCGCAAATGCGGCCCGTATGCGAAATGCAATTCCAGGACCGGTGGTTGCGGCCATTCGGAACGGCACGTTCGCGCGGGCAGCTCCTGTTGTCTGCTTGGGCATATTGCTGTGTGGTTGGCTCGTCCCCATTGACGAGCCGTATTACATTCACACCATCGTGACAAGGCGATTCATTATCAACGATACAATGATTTGTTATCATTTCGTTACGAGTAGGTTGTAAAAATATTTGTCCAAGATATTTGATATATAGCGAAGTGTATATCTTGAAACTATCACAAATTTATACATGGCATCAACCAAGGATGCAACGCGTAGTCGGAAACGCCACATCGCCGGTCGCAACCACCCGGGCTGCCGCCATAAACTGTCTCGCCTCCCACTCCGCCCGGGCGGTCGGCGCGCGTGATCCGCGCTATCAGCGCGTGGCGACGAACAACCCGCGTGTCGCGTAAGAAATCCAGACCCTTCGTCCCGCCAGCCAATCAGCCCCCAGCAGCATGTCGGTAATCGGCATCAGACGGATGGGAGCCACCCAGATCACCGGCGCACCGATCGTGAGGCCGCCCACCCGAAGGGAACGGAATGTGTGCCGATACATCGTTACGATATGCGGCCCCAGACCGCTGACCTGATCGCCGGGGTCGCCCGCCAGACTCGCCTGCTGTAGTCCCACCCGGATCATGCCGGGCGCGGCGAGAAGGCTGGCGCTCGCCCCGGTATCCAGCAGGGCGCGCAGCGGTGTCCCGTCCAGGGTCACCGGCACGACCATTGCGTCCTCGGCCGGTGTCGTTACTGATATGCTATCATACGGCCCGCTCCAGGGCAGAAAGCGGCCGCTGCAGTCATGAACCTGATACAGTGTCAGGCGCCGGGCCGGCACGTCCAGGTCCAGATCGAACAGCGCCAGAAAGTCACGCCCGAGTAAACCGTCGATCACCCGGCTTCCCGCCAGGGTGCGGGGGAGGATGCCGACTGTGAGGCTGGTGTCGTGGTTCAGCGTGCGGCGGACCAGCCTGACGCCGCCGAGTGTCAGGCTGCGCGGATTGGCATTGGGGCGGCGTTGGATGCCACCGACACCACTCATTGTGGTGCCGACCCATGGGTCGCGGGCCAGC
>JAYUEJ010000174.1:0-6738 GCA_043739265.1 Rhodopila sp.
CCAAGAGGTTCGTCCAACGAGGCAGACTTCATAGAGGCGGCGCGGCTCGACGGTATGCACGACCTTTTCGCCCAGAAAGCCGGTTACGAAGTGAAGCGCGTGACCCGGCTGAGGCAGGCGGTCGCTGGATGGGACGGCCCGTTACCCAATCTGGATATCATTGCAAACCTGATCGCCTTTGCCCATGCCCATGACGTCAGGCTCGCCTTGGCCATCACGCCGCGTCATGCCGATGCGCTGGAAATTTACTGGCGGTTCGGCCTGTGGCCACGGGTCGAACAGTTCAAGGCGCAACTCGCGGCGATGGCCGCCGCCGGCGATGTCACACTCTGGGACTTCATGGATTACAGCACGTTCACCACGGAAGGCGTGCCCGCTTCAGGCGATCGCCGCAGACCGACCAGTTGGTTCTGGGAATCGACCCACTACAAGAAGCAACTCGGTGAGGTCATGATCGAACGCATGTTCGGCGCCAACGCCCCCCGGTTCGGTGCCAAATTGACCCCGGACACAGTCGCTGGCCGCAACGCCGAGGTCAGGACGCAACGGCAATCGGTCGTGTGTGACGGCACCGGTGAGCGACCGCTGAGTACTCTGGCCCGTCCCATCCCCGATGGCTGTAACCAAATTGGGCATGTCGCGAAGCAACACGGCCCGACCTGAAGCGCCCAACCGCACCTGACCGGTCGGGCGTTTCCCGCCGCAGCATTGCGCTGTATGAAGCAAGGACCATCCAACAAAAGCTGATCATCGACCCATGGCAGGCCATTCCCAGTTCAAGAACATCATGCACCGCAAGGGTGCCCAGGACGCCAGGCGCGCCAGGCAGTTCGCTCGGCTGATCAGGGAAATCACCGTGTCCGCCCGTCACGGGCTGCCCGATCCGGCTTCGAACCCGCGGCTGCGGGCGGCCGTCACGTCGGCACGGCAGGCCAACATGCCGAAGGACACTGTCGATCGCGCCATCAAGAAGGCCGCCGGCGCCGGCAGTGGCGACGACTACATCGACGTCCGTTATGAGGGCTACGGCCCGGCCGGAGTCGCGGTCATCGTCGAGGCACTGACCGACAACCGCAACCGCTCCGCGTCGGACATACGCTCCGCCTTCGCCAAACATGGCGGCGCGCTGGGGGAGACGAATTCCGTCAGCTTCATGTTCAACCGGCTGGGCGCCATCCGCTATCCGGCGTCGGTCGCCAGCGCCGACGAGATGCTGGAAGCAGCGATCGAGGCCGGCGCCGAAAATGCCGAAAGCGATGCCGAAGCGCACGAGATCACCTGCCCGATCGAGGATTTCTTCGGGGTTCGAGACGCATTGGAAACAAGGTTCGGCGCCCCGGACAGTGCCAGGCTGGAGTGGCGGCCGACCATGTCGGTGACCCTGGATGAGGATCGGGCGGCCGGCCTGCTGAAACTGCTGGACGCCCTGGAAGAAAACGACGACGTCCAGAACGTCTATGCCAATTTCGACATTCCCGACTCGGTCCTGCAAAAACTGTCCGGTTGATAATCCCGGGCGGCGACACGGCTGGTATCATCCGTCACTGGTAATGTTCCCCATGCAGATCAATCCGGTCGATCGCATCGTCCGGCGGAGCCTCCCCGGCAAGCCGGTAATGCGAGGCGTGCCGCGTGCGATAGCAAACCGTGGCCCTGTCCAGGAACCCCAATCGCGCCCCGGCGGTTTTCATGTGGGTCCAGACTTGCTGATCCATCTCCGCCGCAACGTCCTGACCGAACAGCACCCAGGATATCATGTGCTGAAACGCCGGCTTCATGACCAACAGGCAGCTTGTGTCGATAAAAGTCCGGCCATCGACGGTGGGGCATTTGGCGATGAAAGAACCATCCGGCCGGTGCAGCGTGCGCGCCGAACAGCATGCATCCAACCGGTTTTCGGTGGCGAACCGCACCAGATTTTCCAGGTGACCCGGCTGAAACCAGTTGTCCCCGTCCAGGAAAGCGATCGCATCGGCGCCCTGGCTTATTGCATTATAGCAACCGATCAGCCGGGGCGTATTGCCATAGTCCTTATAATTGCGCCGCAGGATGATATGCGTGCCCTGAAACGACTCGATCTGGGCTGGCGCCGATCCGTCGCAGACCAGAATGTGATGCGCCGGAATGGTCTGGCCGCGAACACTCTCGTGGCCTTGCCGCACCCAGGCTGGTTCGGTCTCAAAATACGGCGTGACGACGCAGATTTTCATGCTCGGCTGCTCTTCGGCGGTTGGTGCCGGCGACGCCGGCCTGGACAGGATACCATGGCGCGGGCCGCCGCACCCGTATATGCATACGGACACCGTTCAAGGAACGTGATTCGCCAATGATCAGGCTGCTGGGTATCGATCCGGGATTGCGTTTCATGGGCTGGGGCCTGATCGACGTGGAGGGCAATCGCCTGATCCACGTCGCCGATGGCGTGATCGCCACCGACAGCACCGATTCTGTCCCGGCCCGCCTGAAGACCCTGCACGATGGCCTGATGGCGCTGCTGGCCCTGCATCGTCCGGCCGAGGTCGCGATCGAGGAAACCTACGTCAACCGCAACGGCGCGGCGACCCTGAAGCTGGGGTACGCCCGCGGAGTCGCCCTGCTGACGCCGGCCCTGGCCGGGATTCCGGTCACCGAATACGCCGCCAAAACCGTTAAACTCGCGGTTGTCGGCACTGGCGGGGCGGACAAGGACCAGGTCACGATGATGGTGCGCCGCCTGTTGCCCGGTGCCACGCTGCGCCGAGCGGACGCGGCCGACGCGCTGGCGGTGGCGATCTGCCACGCGCATCACCGTTCGTCCCGCATGGCCTGGGCCAAGGCGGCGGCCGGATATTGAGTATCGGTATCATCCCCCGCGCACCCTGCCGATACGTCGCGTTATCCCGATGTGTCATGGCCTGGCCCGGCCACCCACGACTTGCGAGGTTGGTACCAATAAGTCGCAGGTGATTGGCACGATACAAATGCCTGCCCTCAACAGGCACCGTCCGCTACCGCACCAACCCCAACCATTTCCCGAACCGCACGAACTGCGCCTTCAGCACTGCCCAAAGCAGGGTATGCGCCGCCAACGGAACCGGTTCCGCACGCGGTGCGGCCGGCTCAGCGCTTTCCTCCACCGGCTCATCGTCCCGTGCGAATTCCTCCGCCGCGCGTCGCGCGAAATCCGCCATGATGACATTCGCCACAGCGACGCCTCCGGTGCGGGCAAAGTCCGCCAGCACACCGCCGAGTTCCGCATCAGAAACGATATCCACCACCGTCACCGGCACGCCCGACGCCGGATCGTTCCGCAGGGTGAAACCCACCTTCACCCCGATCCGCGCCGCCCGCATGTCCGCCGCCCCGCGGCCGTGCAGGCTGCCGGTCAGCGCCGCGAAGTCGAATTCCGTCGTCACGCGTCCCTTGAAATTCACCTTCTTTGGCCCGAACGCAACGATCATCGCGCCGGGCCAGGAGCCATCCTCGGCCTGCGGCTCCAGCACCGCGCCCGGCATGCATCGCGCCATCCGGGGCACGTCGGCGAAGCGGCGGATGACGGTGTCCGCCGAACCCGGAACGCGAAACGATCCTTCGAAGTGCATTACGCGACCGGTCGCAGCAAAGGCGCTTTACTCTCTGTCCCGAAATATACTTTCGCGTAAGGATCAGTCGGCGTGGTTGGGGATACCCGAGCATCGATTAAGTATAGACCGCCTTTGCGAAGGCCGTCGGCGACGGCGCCGCCAATGTCCGATGCGGTGGACAATTTGACGCCGTCGCCACCGAAAGCTTTCGCCAGCGCCACGAAATCCGGAGACTCCCACTGCGCCAGTTTCTCATCGAATCCCTTCGCCACCAGCTTATGGACCTCAGCCCCATAGCCGGCGTCGTTCCAGACGACCAGCACCATTTGCATCTTGTGCCGGACGATGGTTTCCAGTTCCTGAATGTTGAACATCAGGCTGCCGTCGCCCTCGACCGCGACATGCTGGCGGCCGGGATTGCCCGCCCCGGTGCCGATCGCCACGCCAATCCCCTGACCGACCGCACCGAAGTTGTACGAGTATTGAATCTCGCCCCCCTCCGGTAACGACATGTACATCCCGATCCAGGAAAAGAAATGCCCCGCCCCGCAGGTCAGCAGCACCCCTTTCGGCAGCGCGGCGCCTAGGTGCCCGGCCAGGGCGCGCGGATCGATCCCGTCCGCCGGCGCGTCAAACCGGTGCGCCGGCGCATCGAGAATCGCCCGCGTCGCGGCATTCCGGAAACCTTCGTTGCGAACTTGCCTGGCGGCGAGGGCCTCATTCATCGCGGCGACCGATTTGCGGGCATCGCCCTGCACGTACAGACCCGGAATGACCCCGATTTCTTCAGGTGCGGCCTTGATGTCGATCCGGGCAACCTCTGCCGACGGGAACAGCAACCCGCCTTCCGTGGTGTAGTAGCCAAGCTCCGCGCCCACGCCCAAGACAAAATCCGCGTCCGCCAGCAGATGTTCGGACGGTGCCGAGGCAAACGCGCCGGCGATTCCCACGTCCCACGGGTGACCGGCGAAATATCCTTTCCCTTGCAACGAAGTCGCCAGCAGCGCTCCGGTCCGCTCCGCCAGTTCGATGATCGCGTCTTTGGCGTTCGCTGCCCGCGCGCCGCGCCCGGCGATGATGACCGGCCGTTTCGCCGCGATCAATTTCTCAATAATCGCCCCCAGCGCATCCGCGCTCGGTGTTTCCATGCGGGGCGGCAGGAAATCGGTGGAGGGCCGGTATTCATAGTCCCAGTCCAGATCGTCTTCCTGCAAATCCATCGGCAGGTTCAGCACGACCGGCACGCGGTGGACGCGTGCGGTATAGAAAGCCTCGGCGATCTCCTCCGCCATGTTATCCAAACTGGTTACGGTATGAAACCGAGCATAGCTGGCTTCGGTAAACCGGCGTTGATCCATGGATTGAGTTTTGTTCTTCGCGCCTGGCTTGATCTCGCCGGCGATCACCACCACCGGCGTGCGGCCGCGGAACGCCGCGATCAACGACGTGCCGCATTGGGTCAGTCCGGGCCCGCAGGTGACCATGCAGACGCCGACCTTGCCGGTGGTGCGCGCGTAACCATCCGCCATCGACACGGCCATGGATTCATGCCGGGCGCTGTAGCCTTTGATGACGGGATCTCGGCAGAGGGCGCCCCACAGCCACATGTTGCCGTCGCCCATCAGGCCAAAAAAGTCAGTCATGCCCTCGGCTTTGAGCGATTGGGCGATGGCTTCGTAAGCTTTCATGAGCGTGCTTCCCCTGATTTAGGTGGCATGATGCCGTGTTGGAGAGATCCACACAAATCGGCATTCTGTAACCGGCCCTGGATTTGACGCCCCCCAACGCCTTGCATAGGGTTTTGCCACGCTTTCAAAGCAATAACCGGGGGGACACCGCATGTCCGAGGATATGGGTTCGATGCAGCGCTTCACCGCCGTCGGCGGTGTGGAAATCACTGGTATCGACCTCTCCACCGACCTGTCGCCCCCGGTCAGGCAGCGCATTCTGGACCTGTTCGCGGTCCACCCGATCCTGGTCTTTCGCGATCAGTGTTTGAGCAAGGAACAACAGTATAATTTCACCCTGAACTTCGGAGAAATCGAGGATCAGCACGTCGGCCGGCATCAGGATTCGATCAAATACGCCGCGGTTCACACCGTTTCCAACCTCGACGCAAACGGAAATCCCAGTGCAGGCCTGCCGGAGCGCGGCAATTACGTCTGGCATTCCGACAAATCGTACCATGACGTGCCATCGCTGCTGACCATGCTGCATGCGGTTCAACTGCCGCCGGCCGGGGGCCCAACGCAGTTCGCCAACACCGAACTTGCCTACGCCGCCCTGCCGGACGCAACCAGGCACCAGATCGACGGATTGCGGGCGATCCATAGCTGGGAAACCAGCCGCACCAAATCCGGCAGCGCACCCGCGACGCAAGCGCAGATCCGCGAACGGCCGCCGGTCGATCATCCCATCGCCCGCACCCATCCGGTGCGCGGAACGAAAGCCCTTTACCTCGGCAACCATGCTTCCCACATTGTCGGCATGCCCCTGGAACAGGGCCGCACCCTGCTCGCGGAACTGGAAACGCACGCCACCAGTGCGGCATTCGTCTATGCCCATCGCTGGTTACATGGCGATCTTGTGATGTGGGACAACCGCTGCCTGCTGCATCGCGCGCTGACCGATTACGATATGGGACAGCACGCCCGTGTCCTGCATCGCACTGTCGTCCGGGGGACCGTTCCGGTTTAACCAATAACGGAGGCAACCATGTCCGGCATGAAGATCGGCTTTTTCGTTACTTTCGAATGGGAAACCGCGCAAGACGACGGCCGCCACATTCCGAACATGCTCCAGCAGGTAAAAACCGCGAAAGACTCCGGTTTTTCTTCATTGTGGCTGCCGCAGCATTTCGTCAGCGGCCCCCAAATGCGGCAACTTTCGACATCCCCGATGCTCGGTTTGCTCGCTGGCCTGGCCGAGGGCATGTCGCTGGGCACCGGCGTGCTGTTGCTGCCGATGCTCAACCCGGTCCTGCTGGCCGAGGAAGCCGCAACCATCGACCACCTGACCGGCGGTAATTTTACCCTGGGCGTCGGCCTGGGATACCGCGATGCTGAGTTTCAGGCGTTCGGCGTCGAACGCCGGTCCCGCGTGCCGCGATTCCGCGAATACATCGAAGTGATGCGGCGGCTGTGGACCGAGGAACGCGTAACGTTCCACGGCAAAT
>JAYUEJ010000175.1:0-2229 GCA_043739265.1 Rhodopila sp.
ATCGGCGACGGCGCCGATCGCCGCGTGTTCGTCGCGTGCGATGGGCAGGATCATCGGCTCCCCGCCGGCGGCCCTGACCAGTGCGGCCAGCGCATGAGAGTTGGAACTGACGATGCCTCCGGGCGGGATCGGTTCGCCGGGCATGGCGATTTCATCGCCGGTGGCCAGGATCGCGACACGCGGGCGGCGATGCACCGACAGCCAGGGGTGGTTGGCGGCGGCGGCCAAACCAACGTCACGGGCGGTCATCCGGCGTCCGGCGGGGATCACCTCGTCTCCGGCCGCGAAATCCTGGCCTGCCCGGCGGATATGGCGGCCGGCGGTCACGGCTTCGTTCACCCGCACGGTGTCGCCGACACGGGTCGCGTCTTCTTGCAGCAGGATGGCGTCGGCGCCGGATGGGACAAGGCTGCCGGTGAACAGGCGGATGGCCTGTCCGGGGCCGACCTGACCGGCGAACGGGTGGCCGGCGGGTGCGGCGCCGATCACGGTCAGGGCGGCATTCAGGGCGCCGTCCGCCGCGCGCAGGGCATAGCCGTCCATGGCCGATACGTCGGCGGGCGGCTGAGTCAGGCGGGCGACCAGGCCGGCGGCGGTGACGCGGTTCCAGGCGTCGGCCAGGGCGACGATTTCGGCCGGCCCGGGACGCAGCGTGTCCACTATCCGCCCGCGGGCTTCCTCGACACTGATCATCTTACGCTCCGCACCGCTATGACCGGTCAATGTGGGCGAATCCGGGGCGCCCCTCAAGTCGGTTTGATCCCGTTCATGCGGTCGCGCGCTCGATAATACGGAATGGCACCTGAACCCTGTCGGAATCGCGCTGGCCCTCGCCGGCCAGACGACGCAGCAGGAACGCCGCGGCGGACCGGCCGGTCCCGACGCCGTCCAGGCTGACGGTGGTCATCGGCGGTTCGTTCATCTCGCTGAGTTCGAGGTTGCCGAAACCGCAGACCGCCAGTTGCTCCGGCACCATGACGCCTTGCACCCGCGCCTCTGTCAGCACGCCGAAGGCCACCATGTCGGAGCTGCAGAACACAGCGCAACGCTGGTCCAGCAACGGCAGCAACGCCCGCATCGCCTGCCGTCCGGCGGCGATGGTACTCGGGGCCGGGATCGCCTGGTGCAGCACGAGGGTGCCGCCGGCCTTGGATACGGCTTCGGTAAAGCCCCGCGCTCGGGCCAGGGCGCGCGAATCATCCGCCGCCAGCACGGCGAACCGGTCGTGCCCCTTTGCACACAGGAAAGCCGCGACCTCGGCGCCAACCCGAACGTGATCGAAGCCGACGACCATGTCGATCGGACGGCTTGATACATCCCAGACTTCCACCACGGGAATGCGGGCCTCGATCAGCATCTGCAGCGCGCCGGGGCTGTAGCCGGAACCGGTGATCAGCAGGGCGTCGGGACGGCGTCCGAGCAGGGCGCGGAACAGGTCTTCGTCGTCGGCATTCTCGTAGCCGCTGATCGACAGCATGACCTGATAGCCGGCGTGGCGCATGGAGCCGGAAAACGCCTGCACCAGCCCGGCGAACATCGGATGCGCGATGGTTGGTACGATCGCCGCGACCATGCGCGACTTGCGCGATGACAGGCCGCCGGCGATCAGGTTCGGCACATAGCCCAGCCGATCGATCGCCGCGCGGACCCTGGCGGTGGTTTCCGGCGACACACGATCCGGTGTGTTGATGACCCGCGACACGGTCATCGGCGCGACCCCGGCCGCGGTCGCTACATCGGTGATCTTCACCGAGGTGTTCTTCGCGGGCGCGAGGGGGGTCGCAGGCTCGCGCACCGGTTCGAACACGGTTGTTTCCTCGTTTGTCGGCAGGTTGAAGCCACCCTAGCAGTCTGTCGGACTTAATACCAAGCGGCGATCCATGATAGAATCGTAACGACAATTCGCACCGATCCTGAACGGCGCCGCATGACGAACTTCCGCCCCGCCGACCGGCGTCTGGTCCGGAAACATCCGCGTTCATCCGCGGTTCCATTCTTGCCTCCGATCAAACACACCGAGCGATCGGCGCCGATCTGGTGCCGCGATCCCCCAGGGTGGATGGGGTGGATGGCGTGGGAGCGCAACCTGATGGAGTATCGCCGAGCAGACAAAAGGTGCGGGATCGAATGGCCAGGAATCACTCCAAGCGTTTGCCGATCGCTGACAGCGGCAACCCGGCCGGAATGGAGGTTTAGATGGCGGACTCCCCGTCCCGGCTGTCGCCCGGC
>JAYUEJ010000176.1:0-6733 GCA_043739265.1 Rhodopila sp.
CTCGCTGTGGCTGGCCGACCTTACCGTGCCAGGGATGACCCTGACCGGCGGCGGTTTGGTAAAGGTAACCCCAAGCGACAACCGAGAGGCTCTCAGGCGACTATCCAACGACCCGCTGACAATCCACGGCACACGGGTCGATGCCATCAAGGGTCTCGTGGACCTTATGGACGAGGCACTGGCGGCCGCATCGGGTTTCCACGCGCCGGCACTGTTTCTTTACGGCGGCCACGACGAATTGGTTCCCCCGCGCGCCACCGCCGCCACATGGCGATCGCTGCCGCCCGGCCCAGTGCTGGCGTTCTATCCGAATGGCTATCACCTGCTGCTGCGCGACACGGATCGCGCGGTGCCGACCGCGGACATCCTGGCGTGGATTCGCGACCCAAAAACGCCTCTGTCATCTGGCGCGGACAGTGCGGCTTCGGAATGGTTGAATACACAGGCTGTGTCGCGCTGATGGCCCTGCCAACGGTTCCTGCAAGGAAGACGGGCAGTCGGCGGGACCCTGAGATTGTCGTGACCTTCAAAGCGGCGGCCATGGGTCCGAGGCAGAGCAAAACGCAGGTATTCAGCCGAATCGTTTCCTTCATCATGGATTTTGCATGCGTGCCGAACCGACCGCCCCACTTGCTGAACGCGGCGCCCCGCTTGCTGAACGTGCCGCTTTGTGTGCAATTCCCGCCCAGGAGGAACCAAACAATGGCGAAGCCAATACAAGCGAACGCCGCATGAGCAAGGAAATCCGGCTGCTGTCCACCAGCGCGATCCTTGGCTATGGTTTCCCGGAGGCTTCGCTGAAAGCTGGCCTCGAACGCCAACCGCATATCATTGGCGTAGATGGCGGCAGCGTGGATCCAGGACCGCACTACCTGGGCTCCGGTAAGCCTTTTTGCTCCCCCATCGCTATCCGTCGCGATCTGCGCCTGATGCTGAACGCCGCTGTCCGCGCCAACATTCCGATGGTGATCGGCACCAGCGGCGGGGCCGGAGGAGCACCGCATCTGGAACTTGTCGCCACCATGGCCAGGGAAATAGCCCGGGAAGATGGCCTGCATTTCAAAATGGCACTTATTGAGGCGGAGCAGACCAGGCATAGCGTCAAGCGTCGCGTCGCCGCCGGCCGGGTGCAGCCGCTGGCGCACCAGCCGGCATTGACCGACGACACTATCGACCGTTCAACCCGCATCGTCGGGATGATGGGGCCGGAACCGTTCATCAAGGCCCTCGACGCTGGCGCCCAGGTCGTGCTGGCCGGCCGAGCCAGCGATCCTGCGTCCTGGGCGGCGACGGCGATCCGCGCGGGGTTGCCGCCCGCACCGGCGTGGTATGCCGGCAAGATGCTGGAATGCGGCGCGACTCCGTCGATTCCGAAAGGCCACGATTGTCTGTTCGTCACAGTCCGAGACGACCACGTCGAGTGTGAGCCAACCAACCCGGCCCGGCGCTGCACGCCGCTGTCGATCGCCAACCACTCGCTGCACGAAAATAGCAGTCCCATCCACCACGTCGAGCCGGGCGGGATGCTGGATACCTCCGATTGCCGTTTTGATGCCGTAAATGATCGCGCGGTGCGGATTTTCGGCATGCGCTGGCACCCGGCCGACCAATACACTGTGAAGCTGGAAGGCGTGGAACTGGCTGGCTACCGGTCGGTCTGCGTCTGCGGCACGCGCGACCCGCTGCTGATCGCGCGGCTGGACGCCTTCATCGCCGACGTGCGTAACGAGGTCGCCATGAAAGCCGCGGCTTTTGGGGCTTCACCCGACAGCTATCAGCTTGGTATCCGTATCTATGGCCGGGATGGTGTAATGGCATCCCGCGAACCGGTGCGCGGTGCAGCCCCGCATGAACTCGGTTTCGTCCTGGAAGTCGTTTCCCAGCAAAGTCAGGAAATGGCCAGTGCCGTGCTCGGCATGGCGCGCACCAACATGCTTCATACCGACTTTCCTGGCCGCCTCTGCCGTGAGGGGAATATGGCGTTCCCGTTTTCTCCGTCGGACATAGAGGTCGGGCCGGTATATCGCTTCAGTGTTTATCATGTGGCGGAGTTGGATGACCCGACCGAACCATTCCCCATTCATTACGAGACTTTATGACATGGCAATGATCAAGGACCTGGCCAAGGTCTGCAAGAGCAAGAACGCAGGCCCATTCGAACTAACCATCGACGTGGTGTTCGACGATGCCGGGATTTTCAATCGTGTGAAGGCTACCGGCGTGCTTTGCGCCGGCTTGTTCGCTCGGCTGTATGACGTACCCGAAGAGCATGTCCTCTTCTCCCCATACGACGCGGCGTTCGCCTTCAAGGCCACGCTCCCCCGTCTGGTGCCGGCCGGCGATTTCGGCGACACCGATGTCTATGGATGCCAGCAGCACGCCCCGCTGCTGGATGTCGATCTTCCGATCTGAAAGCGAGACGGCTCGATGAACCGCATGATGACCCTGGTCGCGTTCCTGCAGGCGCAGAATTGCTCCAACCTGCCAGGCTCCTGGCGCCATCCCTCGACGATGCTGGATTTTACCACCCCCGAATATTACCAGCGTATCGCTCGCACGTTGGAGGAGGGCAAGATTCAACTTGCCTTCTTCGACGATCGCCTGGCGCTGCCGGATCTATACACGGGCCACCATGCGGATGCCGTCGGCGCCGGCGTCCGCGCGGTAAAAATGGACCCATCCACGATTATGATGGCCATGGGCATGGCGACCCAAAGGCTTGGCCTTGGGACAACCTATTCGACAACCTATTACGAACCGTACCACGTCGCCCGAGTATTCGCGACCATGGATTTGATGCTGAAAGGGCGCGCGGCCTGGAACATCGTCACGTCGCTGAACAGCGCCGAAGCGCTCAATTTCGGCCAGAGCGCCCATATGGAACATGACGCCCGCTACGACCGCGCGGATGAGTTCATGGAGGTCGTCATGGGCCATTGGAACACCTGGGAAGACGACGCGCTGATCCTGGACAAGGGCGGCCGTTTCGCTGACCCAACCAAAGTGCATCGCCTGGATCATGTCGGAAAGTATTTCAAATCCCGCGGCCCCTTTAGCGTCCCCAGGTCACCGCAGGGCCATCCGGTCCTGATCCAGGCTGGGCAATCCGGCCGCGGCCAGGCCTTCGCGGCGCAATGGGCCGAACTGGTCTTCGTGATCTACCACGACCTGGAAGCCGGCAAGCAGCAATACGCCGCGTTCAAATCCGCCATCGCCGCTGCAGGGCGAGACCCCGCGCAGGTCCAAATCGCCCCGGCCTGCTACGTCATCGTCGCGGAATCCGAAGAAGCCGCCCTTGCAAAACGCGCTGTCATTGAACAATCAAGCAGACCTGTCGATGCGCTTGTTTTGATCTCTGAAGTGCTCAATTATGACTTTGGCGCCAAAGGCTATGACGAGCCCTTCACTGATGAAGAACTTGCCGGTTTCTCCTGGCATGGATTCCGCGAGCGAGTGATCAAGTACTCCGGTAAGAAGAACCCCACCGTTCGGGATTTTGTCGAAGTCTCCGGCCGAGGCACCATCGCGGAACACAAAGTCTTCTGCGGCACACCGAAATCCGTTGCCGACCAAATGGAGGAATGGTTCACCGCCCCCGCCTGTGACGGTTTCGTTCTGGCCGCGACACATATGCCCGGCGCCTACGAGGACGTCGTTCGCCTGCTGGTCCCCGAACTCCAGCGCCGCGGCCTTTTCCAGAAGGAATATCGGGGCACGACCCTGCGAGAAAACCTCGGCCTGGAGATCCCAAACGCCGCCGACTGGCACAAGCGGCAAAAGGCCGCGCAATGAGAAGTTTTCTCTTTGCCCCCGGCAATCACGTCCGTCGCGTTGAAAAAGCCCTGACGCTGCCGGCTGATGCGGTTATATTGGACCTGGAGGATGCCGTCGCCATCAGCGAAAAGGCTGGAACCCGCCCGATTGTAACCCAGGCGCTGACAAAGCCCCGGACCGGAAAACTATATGTTCGGGTCAATGCCCTGACGACGGAATGGTGTTATGCCGACCTTGTCGCCGTCATTCAGCCCGGTCTGGACGGCATCATCCTGCCCAAGGTCGAACACGCAAGGGAACTTCAGAGCGCCGACTGGCTGATTACAAATCTGGAGCGGGAACGCAACATTCAGATCGGCGCTATCGACATCATCCCGATAATAGAAACCGCGCTTGGCATGAGCAATCTTGCCGGCATATGCCGATCGGGCACTCGCACACGATGCCTGGCGTTTGGTGCCGGCGACTTCACCCTCGATATGGGTATGGTGTGGACTCGCAACGAATCTGAGCTGCTCCCCCACCGAGCCGCCTGCGTAATGGAATCCCGAGCGGCGGGCCTGGAACCGCCGATTGACACCGTTTGGGCCGACCTGCGTGACTCGGAAGGTTTCATCGCCTCGGCGAGGCACGCAGCCACGCTGGGTTTCCAGGGCAAAATGTGTATCCATCCTGATCAGATCAGCGTCACCAACGCCGCCTTCAGCCCTGATGAGGCTACCATCGCGCAAGCCAAACGTATCGTCGCGGCCTTTGACAAAGCCGAATCAGAGGGCATCGCTTCCATCCAACTGGATGGCCAGTTCATCGACTATCCCATCGTGCAACGTGCCCGCCGCGTGCTGGGGGCTGCCCGATGATCGACGTGCAAGCCCTGGACGGTTGCAAGGTCCTCGACATCTCCACCTTTCTGGCCGGCCCGTTTTGCGCCACCCAACTCGGTGAATTCGGTGCCGACGTCATCAAGATCGAGCTGCCCACCATCGGCGACGCGACCCGTCGTTTTGGTACCATCACGGACTGCGGCGACTCGTTGCCGTGGCTTTCGGAATCGCGCAACAAACGCTGCATCACCCTGGACCTGCGCAAACCGGAAGGCGCCGCGTTGTTAAAACGCCTGGTCGAACAATCCGACGTGCTGGTCGAAAACTTTCAGCCGGGTACGTTAGAAAAATGGGGCCTGGGCTACGATGTGCTCAGTGCGGTCAACCCGCGGCTGATCATGGTTCGCATCTCCGGTTTTGGCCAAACTGGCCCCTATAAGGACCGGCCCGGTTTCGGCCGCATCGGCAACGCGTTCGGCGGCCTTTCCTTTTTGGCAGGCTATCCGGACCGAGCACCCGTCACGCCGGGGTCCGCCACCATCCCCGACTATATGGCCGGGCTGTATGGCGCCCTGGGCACTTTGCTGGCGCTACAGGCCCGCGAAAAGACAGGACGGGGTCAGGTAGTCGATATCGGCTTATACGAGCCGATCTTTCGTATTCTCGATGAACTCGCGCCTGCTTTCGCTTACAAGGGTTTCGTCCGCCAGCGCATGGGGCCCGGCACGGTCAACGCCGTGCCGCACAGCCATTACCCCACCAAGGATGGCCGCTGGATCGCGATTGCCTGCACCAACGACAAAATCTTTGCCCGCCTGGCCGAGGCCATGGGTCGCCCCGAACTGTGCGGTGACGAGCGCTGGGCTACGCTCGTGGCCCGTGAGCATGACCGCGCCATGGTTGACGAAACCGTCGGCGCCTGGACCGCTACACTGGACCGAGCCGACCTCATGGCCGTTTGCGAACGCTCGCAGGTTCCGTGCGGCCCCGTGTATTCCATAGACGAAATATTCGAGGACCCGCATTACGACGCCCGCGGCAATATTTTGCACATGAAAGACCCACGCGTCGGGGACATTTCGGTTCCGAACCTGGTTCCCCGCCTTAGTGAAACCCCCGGCAAGGTGAACTGGCTCGGTATGGAACTTGGCGCTCATAACGCGGAAATATATCAGGGGCGCCTGGGCCTGAGTGACGCCGCGTTCAATCGCTTACGGACCGAAGGCGTAATCTGACATCGACGTGAAAACGTCTCATAACGCCTGAGACCAATTGGTGTTGGCTCGGACTCATGCAATGTCGTCGTGGCCAGACTTGATCCAGCCACAAGTGCAAATTAAAAAACCAGTTATTAAGGTGCAACGGATCTTCAAATCAGGTCCAGGGACGATTCCGCCGTCATGGACTGGCGCCCCGTCCCACCCCGGCGCAAAATCGCGTTCAGGAGGAACCCGTCATGAAAATAACCGGTGTCGAGACGTACTGGACCCAGACCCCCTTCGACATGGGCGGCAAACCCAAGGTGATGGGGGGCATCAACTGGCAGACCATGAACACGGTCTGGCTGCGCATCCGTACCGACGCCGGCATCGACGGCTGGGGCGAGGCGTTCGGGCACGGCACCGCCGCCGGTACGCTCACGGTGTTGGATACCCAGCTCGCGCCCGCCGTCCTCGGTCAGGATGCGCGCGACATCGCCGGCCTGCGGCAGAAGCTGGCGAATGCCTTTCATCTCTATGGCCGCAACGGGCCGCATGTCTTCGCCCTGTCCGCGCTCGACATCGCGCTATGGGATATCGCCGGCAAGGTCGCCAACCAGCCACTCTGGCGCCTGCTGGGTGGCTCGCCCATCGAAACAATGACCAGCTATGCCAGCCTGCTGCGCTACGGCGAAGCCATCCAGGTCGGCGCCGCCTGCGAACGCGCCGCCGCTCGCGGCTATCGTGACGTCAAACTGCACGAGATCACCACGCCGGAAATCACCGCCGCCAGGGACGCCCTTGGCGACGACGCCAGGCTGATGGTCGATGTCAACTGCCCCTGGACCGTCTGGCAGGCGCTGGACATGGCCAGGGAGTTGGAACACCTGGAGCTGACCTGGCTGGAGGAACCCGTCTGGCCGCCCGGGGACCACC
>JAYUEJ010000177.1:0-6726 GCA_043739265.1 Rhodopila sp.
GGGGAACGTGCAAAGGGGAACGTGCAAAGGGGGAACGTGCAAATCGCGCGTTCGTTCATTCGGTTTTCAGTTTTAACACGGAGGCAAGCCGGAGGACCACGAAGACCACTGAGGCTCGCTGTGCTTGCACTTCGGGACCTGACGGCCCGCGATTTTGGATTGGCGATCGCGGTGGATTGAAACATCGGTCCGGGGCTGCCGGAAACATTTTATGGCGCCGCGGCTGGCGGCACTGCGTCAGAGGCAGCGATTTCTCAGTGGCCCTTCGCGGCCCTCGCGCTATCTCCGTGCAAAAAAATTCCTGGCCTGACACCCACTCCACAGAACAACGGCGAGACACCGGACAGCAATACCACGACTGTGCCGATTGCCCCAAACCACTTGCATCGACTGGGTAACTCCCGGGTTCCCGCAAGGAACAAAAGAGCATTTTTACGATCACCGGGATCTTGCGCTAAGCCGCCACCGACGTCATGGCTCGGACACGTCGCGCCACGACGTTCAAAGGAGGACGCGCGGTTCCCAGTCATCGTTAAAATGCTGTAGAACGAATTTGGGTGAACCAGGACGTTGGAACGCCAAGAACGCCAAGATACCGCGTTCACCCACCGTCCAACATCGCGGCGTGGCTGGCTTCAGCCTGTCCCTTGAGCGACCCGATGCCCATTCATCAGCCTTTTTTGGTGACCTGGCGACCTTGGCGTTTCAACTTTGTTTATTCACCCGATTGCCCGGCGGGTCGGGCGGTCTTGCGGGCCAGCGGCAGTCGCCGCATAACGCGATTGGTTTTCCATTTTCCCGGTAGCATTATGATCCCTTTAAACCGCCATGTGTTCATGCAAGCGGCGCTCGCTCTTGCCGTTTTTGCCACCTCGGGCATGACCGCCGGCGCCGCCGAAAATGCCGGCCTTCCGGAAGAGAACGGCCAGTCCGTGCTGGCGAAAATGGCGCCCGCCGGGACTGAAGCGCCCGAACCGGAATCCTGGGCGGTGCATGGCCAGGCAACCAACGTCTGGCAATACAGTCCAGCCTTTCGTTCCCCTTACAAAGGACCGCAAAGCCTGAACCCCGCCGCCAACGGCAGGGAGACGTTCGATGTCACGCTTTACGCCGGGGTGCGCCTGTGGCCGGGCGCCGAGGTGTGGATCAACCCGGAGATCGATCAGGGCTTTGGCCTGGGCAACACGTTCGGGGCCGCCGGATTTCCGAATGGCGAGGCCTATAAGATCGGCCAGCGCGAGCCGTATCTGCGGGTCCAGCGCCTGTTCTTCCGTCAAACGTTCGATTTGGGCGGCGAGGTCCAAAAGGTCGATCCAAGTATCAACCAGCTTGCGGGATCGCAGGTGGCGAACCGCGTTGTCATCACCATCGGCAAATTTTCGGCCGGCGACATTTTCGATACCAATCAATATGCCCATGATCCGCGCAACGACTTCCTGAACTGGTCGCTGATCGACATGGGGGCGTGGGATTATGCGGCGGACGCCTGGGGCTACACCTATGGCGGCGCGGTCGAATGGTATCAGGACAGATGGGCGATCCGCGCCGGCTTGCTCGATCTTTCCACCGTCGCCAACAGCACCGATCTCGACCCGGTCTTCATTCGGCAGACCCAGTTCAACCTGGAACTGGAGGAGCGGCATGAACTCTGGGACCGGCCCGGCAAGCTCAAGCTGCTTTTTTGGTTCGGCCGCGGCAATTTCGGCACCTATTCGTCCGCCCTGGCACGGGGCCGCCGCACCGGCGGGACACCCGATGTCGGCGCGGTGATCAACTATCGCAGCAAATACGGCATTGGCCTGAACCTCGAGCAGCAGATCAGTCCGGATCTCGGCATGTTCGCGCGTGCCAGTTGGACGCAGGACGATGTCCAGGCATACGAATTCACCGACATCGGTGCATCCGCGTCCATCGGATTGTCGCTGAAGGGTTCGGGCTGGAGCCGGCCGGCCGACACCGTCGGCGCGGCGGTGGCGGTCAACCGGATCGCCGGCGGGGCTCAGGCCTACTTCAACGCCGGCGGCCTCGGTCTGCTGATCGGCGACGGCCGGCTGCCCAAGGCTGGCCTCGAGCAAATCTTTGAAACCTATTACAGTCTGGCGGCTTTCGACTTCGCCAGGGTGAGCTTTGATTACCAGTTCATCAGAAATCCGGCTTACAACCCGCAGCGCGGCCCCGTGTCGGCGCTTGGCATGCGCCTGCATGCTGAGTTCTGAGCTGTCTCGAAGAATTCCAATAACAACGGCCCACGCTCTGCTAAATGTTTCGGGTCGCGGCGCACCATGATTGAAACGCCGATTATGGCAGGGCGTTCGTAGGAGCTTCTATCTTGGATTTGCCGGAGCCAACCAATCGCCGCACGGCCGACGAGGTCGCGCTGGATGACCGGCGCGACCGCACGACCCCTGGCACGACCCCTGGCACGACCCCCGGCACGACCCCTGGCACGACCCCTGGCACGACCCCTGGCGTGACCCCCGGCGCGAAACGCCTGTCCGGCAAACGGCAAATCATCCTGCTGTTCGCGCTGGCCGCGCTTCTGGTGGGCGGCCTCGTCGTCAGCCGTGTGCTACCTGTGCGACAGACCGAGAAACCAACGGACGTTCAGCCGGCCCAAACCGAGTCCGGTAACAGTTTCAAGCCAACCCCGCGGCAATGGACCGGATTCGCCATCGCGCCAGTCAAGGAACAGACGTTCCGTCCGGTTCAGGAGACCGACGGCAAGATCGCTTTCGACGACCAACTGATAACACCCGTGTATTCCCCCTTCACCGGGCGCGTCACCGCGGTTTTCGCCAGGCTGGGCGACCGGGTCAAACGCGGCGACAAACTGGCCGTCATACAGGCGACGGAGTTCGTGCAGGCACAGAACGACCTCGTGACGGCGGCGGCGGCGCTGAAGACCGCGCGAGCGCAGCTCAATCTGGCGCGGACCAATGAGAAGCGGCAGCACGCTCTGTACAGCGCTCAGGGCGGCGCGCTGAAGGATTGGCAGCAGAGCCAGGTCGATTTGTCGATCGCGGAGGGGACTGCACGCGGTGCCGAGATCGCGCTGGGTGCGGTGCAAAATCGCATGCGGATACTGGGCAAAACCGACCAGGAGATCGCGTCGATCCAAAACGCCACGGACGCGGAAAGCTTTAGCCCTGATGTCCTGATCCTCGCCCCGATCGACGGCGTGGTGACCCAGCGCCAGATTGGCCTCGGCCAGAATATCGTCAGCCAGTCCAGCGGCGGCGCGGCGCCGTTGTTCTCGATCGGCGACCTGTCGAATGTCCGGCTGCTGGCGAATGCTCGGGAATCCGACGCCGCGCTGATCAATATCGGCGATGCGGTGGAGGTGCGGGTGCCGGCTTACCCCGGCCGGGTGTTCAGCGGGCACATTTCCTATATCGCGGTATCGATCGATCCCATGACGCACCGGCTGGCGATGCACGCGGATTTGGCAAACGCCGACCGGGCATTGAAACCGGAAATGCTGGCCAGCTTCCGCATAACGACCGGCAGCGCTGTGACATCACCGTCCGTGCCGGAAGCGGCGCTGGTTTATGAGGGCGAAAAGGTACACGTCTGGGTCGCGGATGAGGCGGCCGGGACGATCACCCTGCGTGACATCACGATCGGCCGCATAACCGGCGGCATCGTTCAGGTGCTGGATGGTCTGCGGCTCAATGAGACGGTGGTCACGGCGGGATCGCTGTTCCTCGACCGCGCCGTTACGGGGGACTGAGGTGAACGCCGTCGTCACCGCCGCCCTGAAGCAGCGGGTCTTGGTCGTGGCGCTGATGCTGTGCGTGTTCGCTGCCGGCGCCGCCGCGTTCATGCGACTGAACATCGAGGCCTATCCCGATCCGGTGCCGCCGCTGGTGGATATCATCGCGCAAAGCCCCGGTCAGTCGGCCGAGGAGATCGAACGCTACATCACCATTCCGATCGAGGTGCAGATGGCGGGCATTCCCCATGTCACCGCGGTTCGCACCATCTCGTTGTTTGGCCTCGCCGACGTGAAGATCCAGTTCACCTATGACTTCACTTACGAACAGGCGCAGCAGTGGGTGATCAACCGGCTGGCCCAGATGCCGCCGCTGCCGAACGGCGTCACCCCGCAAATCTCACCCAACAGCCCGGTCGGCGAAATCCTGCGCTACCGAGTCGCCGGGCCGCCGGGCTTTTCTGGGACCGATCTCAAGACCATCGAAACCTGGGTGTTGGAGCGCCGCTTCAAGGCGGTGCCCGGTGTGATCGACGTGAACGGCTGGGGCGGCAAGAGCAAGGCGTTTGAGGTGCAGATCGATCAGGCCAAACTGGTGCATTACGGCCTGACCGTGCCGCAGGTTCTAGCGGCGCTCAACAATGCCAACATCAACGTCGGCGGCCAGACGGTGAACTTCGGTCCGCAGGCGGCGGTGGTGCGTGGCATCGGGCTGATCCACTCGTTGGATGACATCCGCAACACCATGGTCAGCGCCAATGGCGGGTCCCCGGTTCTGATCGCCGACGTTGCCACCGTCACCGTCGGCAACCAGCCCCGGCTTGGTATCGCCGGGCAGGACGACAACGACGACATCGTGCAGGGCATCGTGCTGATGCGCCGGGGCGCGGAAAGCCTGCCCACCATCCGGCTGGTCGAAGCCGAGATGCAGAAGATCAACGCCTCGGGCATCCTGCCGGCCGGCGTGCGGATTGAGAAAATCTACGACCGGTCGGAACTGATCCAGGTCACAACGCATACCGTGCTGCACAACATGCTGGTCGGCATCGCATTGATCTTCCTGCTGCAATGGGTGTTCCTCGGCAGTCTGCGAACCGCGATCATCGTTTCGGCTACCATCCCGTTCGCCCTGGCGTTTGCAATCGGACTGATGATGCTGCGCGGCGAATCCGCCAACCTGCTGTCGGTCGGCGCCATCGACTTCGGCTTGATCGTCGATGCCACCGTCATCATGGTGGAGAACATTTTCCGTACATTGTCGCAGCGTTCCGAGGATCGGTCGATCCTGGGTTTGCCGATCGCCGCCGGGCCGGACAGCAAGCTCCGCATGATCGCCAATGCCGCGACCGGGGTGAACAAAAGTATTTTCTTCTCCGCCGCGATCATTATCGCGGGGTTCGTGCCGCTTTTCACCATGACCGGGATCGAAGGCCACATCTTTGGCCCGATGGCGAAGACCTATGCCTATGCCATCGCCGGCGGACTGATCGCCACCTTCACCGTCACGCCTGCTTTAAGCGCGATCCTGCTGCGCGATACGGTGCGGGAGCAGGAAACGCTTGTCGTGCGCGGCATTCGGCGTCTCTACCGGCCGGTGCTGGCCTTTATGCTGGCCAACCGTATCCTGGTTCTGGGTTCGATGGTGCTGCTGCTGGTGTTCACCGGGTTCGCGGTTCGCACCCTTGGCCTCGAATTTCTGCCAAAGCTTGAGGAGGGCAATTTCTGGGTTCGCGCGACGATGCCGGTGTCGATTTCGCTGGAGGAAGGCAACGGCTACATCAACCGCATGCGCAAGATGCTGCGCGGGTTTCCGGAAGTCGTCACCGTCGTTTCGCAGCATGGCCGGCCGGATGACGGGACCGACGCGACCGGTTTCTTCAATGCCGAGTTCTTCGTGCCGCTGCGCCCGTTCGACACATGGCCGTCCGGCGTGGACAAGGAAGCCCTCGCGGTTCAGATGACCGCGGCGCTACAGGCCGACTTTCCCGGCGTCGATTTCAACTTCTCCCAGTATATCGAGGACAATGTCGAGGAAGCCGCGTCCGGCGTGAAGGGCGAGAACTCGGTGAAGCTATACGGCAGCGATCTCGCCGTGTTGGAAAAAACCGCCAACAAAATCAAGGACGTCCTGTCATCGGTGCCAGGGATCGCCGATCTGGCGGTGCTGACCTCGCTGGGGCAGCCGACCGTGCGGATCGACATCGATCGTGGCCGGGCGGCGCGCTATGGCCTGTTGCCGGGCGACATCAACGCAACCGTCCAGGCGGCGATCGGCGGCCAGGCAGCCGGCAGCCTGTATGAGGGCAACAGCGATCGCAATTTCCCGATCATCGTGCGCCTGGCGCCCGAGTACCGGCAAAATCTGGACGCGATTCGACGCATAGAGATCGGCGCGACCAATCCCAGCGGCGGGATGGTGCCGATCCCGCTGAGCGACGTGGCGGACGTGCGGCTCGTTTCGGGTGCCTCGTTCGTTTACCGTGAGCAGCAGGAGCGCTACATCCCCATCAAGTTCTCGGTGCGCGGCCGCGATCTGGGAACCTCGGTCCTGGAAGCGCGGCAGAAGGTGGCCGAACAGGTGCTGTTGCCGGTCGGCTATCATGTGGAATGGGTCGGCGAATTCGGCAACCTGGAGGAGGCTTTGTCCCGCCTCGCGGTGATGGTGCCGGTGTCGATCGCACTGATCTGTTTCCTGCTGTACGTGAATTTCGGCTCCATCGGCGACGTGTTGCTGGCGGCCAGCGTGATCCCGATGGCGATGATCGGCGGCATTTTCGCGCTGTTCGTGTCCGGCACGCCCTTCAGCGTGTCCGCCGCCATCGGCTTCGTTGCCCTGTTTGGGATCGCGGCGATGGATGGGATCATCATGCTAACCTACTTCAATCGGGCGATCGTGACGGGATTGGATCGCGCCACCGCCATATGGCGCACCTGCGACACCCAGCTTCGGCCGGTGATGATGACCTGCATCGTGGCGGCGGTGGGATTGGTGCCGGCCGCCTTGTCAACCGGCA
>JAYUEJ010000178.1:0-6709 GCA_043739265.1 Rhodopila sp.
CTCGGCGGCGACGAATTCGCGGTCTGGCTGAGCGGCGCGGACCACATGACCGCGGCGGAGCGCGCCGATCAACTGTGCAAGACCCTGCTGCCGGACATACAGGAATTGCTGCCGGACGCTGTATCAGGCCCATCCCAACCCGGCCCTCCAGCGCCAGGCCCTCCTTCCCCTGGCCAACCCGCAACCGGTTTCGGCGTGTCGATCGGGATCGCGACACGCCGGGCGGGAAGCCGCGAGTCGATCGAGAACCTTACACGGCGGGCGGATATGGCGATGTACGAAGTCAAACGCAGCGGCCGCAACCATTGGCGCGTGTCGTTGGCGGATGGCGGCTGATGCAAGCGGATGAGGCAACCCGCGTCCGCCAGGGCGCCTGCATGACCACCAGCCCCGCCATCCTGCGGGAACTGGCGAACGACCCCTCGGTGACCGTGCGCGCCAGCCTGGCGTTGAACCCCGCTTTGCCACCCACCATCGCCGCCATCCTTGCCGGCGACACGGATGCCCGGGTGCGCATGATCCTCAGCCGCAAACTGGCATCGCTGACCGCCGAACTGACCAGTGAGGCCCGCCAGCGCGTGCAACAGGATGCCGTGGCCAGCCTGACGGCCATGGTCGCCGATGCCGCCCTTCGGGTCCGGGCGCATATCGCCGAAGCCGTGCGAGATCTGCCGGACGGGCCCCGCGACATTATTCTGCGCCTGGCCCACGATCCCGCGGTGATGGTCTGCGAACCGGTGATCCGCTTCTCGCCGATGTTAACCCGGGAAGACCTGGTGACCCTGATCACCTCCGGACCGCCGCCATCGACCATCATGGCCGTGGCAAACCGGCCGAAAATCGGCGCCGAGGTGTCCGATGCCATCGTCAATACCGCGGATTCCGCCGCGATCGGCGCGCTGCTGGCCAATCGAAGCGCGCAAATCCGCGAAGCGACACTCGACGCGCTGGCCGCCCAGTCGGAAGAGCACACCGGCTGGCAGGAACCGCTGGTCAATCGGCCGCACCTTCCCGCCCTGGCGCAACGCATGCTGGCGGAGATCGTCACCGGCCATCTGCTCGAAACCCTGGCGGCCCGCCGCGACCTGGACCCCAAGGTCGGCCACGCCCTGCGGGCCGCGCTGCTGCGTGTGTCGCCCGGCGCCTCGGCCCCGGGGCAAACGACGCCCGCCGCCCGGGACGGGCAGACTGCGCCCGCCGCCCGGGACGGGCAAACGGCGCCCCCCGCCCGGGACGGGCAAACGACGCCGATTTCCTCGGCGAACGCCGCGGGATGGGCGGCCGGAATAAGGCGCGTCGAACGGGGCGGACAACCCGAGATCGCGCAAGTCCCGGAAACGGCGAGCATGCCGGACGATTATCCGATTCTGGACGCCTTGCGGTGCAATGCGACACCGGAGGCAAGCGCGATACTGGCGGCCAGGGCCGGTGTACCGGTATCGGTCATCGAACGCGCCTGCCAACTGCGCAGCGCCAGGGCCATGGTCAGCCTCGCCTGGAAAGCCGGCCTGTCGCCCCAGACCGCGGTCGTGTTGCAGGCGATGTTGGCGCGCCTGTCCCCCGACCTGATCCTGCGTCCTGGTCCCAACGGCGAATGCGCGCTGTCGCCGGACGAAATGCGCTGGCAGCTGACGTTTCTGGCCGGCGACGAGCCTGACAGCAGGGCCGGTGCGCCGTGGCGTCCGGCGTGACCGGACGGGATCACATTATCTATCTGGTTGAATAGATATCTATTTTTGCCCATCAGTTTTGCCCCGCGGCACCGGGATTGGCTGAAGGTGTCCGAAACCGCCGGCGGCTTCAGCGTCCATGACCTTCATCGTCTGGACGATGGAGCCATCTGGGGTGGACCGGCCCGCGAACGGACCGGCCCGGTCCCCTACCGCTTCTTAATAATGATCTTGATTTTGATGGTCACGATCACTATCAATAACGCCAGGAGTATAAGATCTTTCATAGGGGCCTTACCTCCAGATGTTAAGCCGGCGGGGACACTCCCCGCCGGCTTTTTCATTTAGACGGCAATTGATGAACAAATCGTTTACGCGCCCCTGACGCCGTAAACTTCGCACCAGGCCATCAACGCTGATCGCCCCCCAGAAGCACTCCAGCACCACCGAGGGTCGGTTCAACGCGTCGATTATCGACGCCATGACCAACACCGCCCCCAGCGGATTGACCGCCGGAAAGTGCCAGTTCCTGCCTGGCAACCATCCCTGTAGGGGACGAAACAGCCATCTTCGGACCCCAAACAGCGAAAGCCGCCACATCATTTCAATGGGGCACACACATGCGGCCGAAGCAGGAAAATGGTTCGGTTGAATGGATCCGTCCCGATCACGCCCGGCGTTTAACCGGAGGGAATCGTTAAAAACGCCGAATGCGATCGGTTCATCCGGCGCGGTCGAGGCCGGCCGAAGCTGAACAAACCGAAGCAGCAGATCGACATCCACCTGGATGCCGAGGTGTTCGCGCGCCTGCGTCAGAACGGGCCAGGCTGGCAGTCCAAGGTCAACGAGATGGTGCGAGTATCCCTGCGCCTGTCGAACCGCAACACCTGAACAGCCGCCCTACCGCTTGATCAGCGTCCCCGGTCCAGCCTCGGTGAACAGCTCCAGCAAACACGCATGCGGCACCCGTCCGTCCAGGATCACCGCCCCCTTCACCCCCTGGCGCACCGCCTGAACGCAATTCTCCACCTTGGGGATCATCCCGCCGGTGATCGTGCCGTCGGCGATCAGCGCGTCCACCTCGGCCAGGGTCAGCGACGGGATCAAATTCTTGTTTTTGTCCAGCACCCCCGGCACATCGGTCAGCATCAACAGCCGGGTCGCGTTCAGCGCCCCCGCCACCGCCGCCGCCACCGTGTCGGCATTGATGTTGTAGGTCTGCCCGTTCGCATCCACCCCGACCGGAGCGATCACCGGCACCAGCCCGCCGCCGGTCAGCGCATGGATCACCCGCACATCGACCGCTTCCGGCTCCCCCACGAAGCCCAGGTCCAGCACCTCCTCGATATGGCTGCCAGGATCCTTCTTCGTCCGCTGCAACTTCCGCGCTCGGATCATCCCGCCGTCCTTGCCGCAAATCCCGACCGCCAAGGCACCCGCCTGAGTGATCAGCCCGGCCACATATTTGTTGACGGTGCCGGCAAGCACCATCTCCACCACTTCGACCATCGCCGCATCGGTCACCCGCAGCCCATCGATGAAGGTCGATTGGATCGCCAGCCGCTTCAGCATCGCGTTGATCTGCGGCCCGCCGCCATGCACCACCACGGGGTTGATGCCGACCTGCTTCAGCAGCGCGATATCGTTGCCGAACTGCTTGGCAAGATGCTCCTCCCCCATCGCGTGCCCGCCGTATTTCACCACCACCGTCGCCCCGGCATAGCGGCGCAGAAAGGGCAGCGCCTGGGCAAGAACATGTGCCTGTTGCGTCGCCGCGGCGATGTCGGTGGAGGCGGGCTGTGGTTCGCTCATACCGCGCCTGTAGGGCGCCGCCCCCCTCGGGGTCAAGGTGACGGTTGGAAATCCCCTTTTAGCCAGCCGCGCTGCTGCTCCCGCATGCATACGCCCGAACCGCATCCGGACGGGAGGCCGGCGGAGAACCGCGGTCTCCATCATCGTCACGGCCGGCCATCGGCGCACCGGGAAACGCCCAATGCGAAAAAAACTCCCGGCGTTAACGGTTCGGTAAGACCCTGCTTGTAGCCTCTCGCCATGACCATGGT
Organism: Rhodopila sp.; assembly: GCA_043739265.1. GTDB lineage: Bacteria > Pseudomonadota > Alphaproteobacteria > Acetobacterales > Acetobacteraceae > Rhodopila. The sequence goes on from JAYUEJ010000178.1 coordinate 3,734, forward strand.
CGATGAGCAGGAGGCGGCGGTGCGAAAAAACCCGGCGGCGCGCGAAATACCGGCAATCCAGAACCTGGATGCACAAGCGGGCGGCCCGCCGCTGCCGAACCCGAACACCGCTCTGGACCGCCAGCCAGGCCCGTCGAAACGCCGCCTGGCAACCACCGTGCTGAGCCAACTGCCGCTGGCCGTCGCGGTGATCGATGCCGAACTGCGCTTGCTTTACTGGAACCGGCACGCCGCGCGACTGTTCGACATCCCCAGGCTGATCGCACCAAGGAGCCGGCCTCTCGCCGCCATGCTGGCCGGTGTCACCAGCCTGACTCCGGCGCAGCAAAGCAGCATCGTCGCGTTCAGCGCGACCCACATCGCCAGTGGCGACCGGATCGAATCAGACAGTCGTCTGCGCCTGTCGTTCGGCCACGGGCACAAGATCACGGTCCAGATTCGCGGCATGGATCTCGGCCGGTGGATGCTGGTCATTGAGGAAGGCCAATCGCCCATCCGGGAATTCGCCGCTAAAAATCCCCCCGGCCGGCGGATGGTCAGGCTGAGCGCCAGGGCAGCGCCGCGGCCCGGCGATGCGTGGCTCGATGCCCTCACCGGGCTGGGCAATCGCCGCCATTTCAACCGGGTGCTGCAACAGACGCTGGACGCCGCGACGCCGGAAAACCACCACGCCATCCTGCTGATCGATCTCGACCACTTCGCCGCCATCAACGACACGCTCGGTCATACCGTCGGCGACGCGCTGCTGTGCCTCGTCGCGCAACGCCTGCGCCAGGAAATCCGCGATAACGATCTGCTGGTGCGCCTGGGCGGCGACGAATTCGTCATCCTGATCCACAACGGAGCCCGAGCCGACACCCTTGCGGCCCGCCTCGCCGATGTCCTGTCACGACCCTTTCTGGTGTTGGGCCACGTCGCCAATATCAGCGCCAGCCTGGGCATCGTCCAGTTCCCTGATCAAGGCGCCACCCGGGATGACCTGATGCGCCATGCCGACCTGGCGCTGTACGAGGCCAAAAGCGCCGGACGCCGCACCTGGCGGGCGTTTGAGCCAGCCATGGCGGCCCAGGCCAAATCCAGGCGCGAGTTCGAAACCGACCTGCGCAAGGCGCTGGTGCTGGGCGAATTTTCGCTCGCTTACCAGGCGCAACTGAATATCCGGTCGCAAACCGTGACCGGGTTCGAAGCGCTGCTGCGCTGGAACCATCCCACCCGTGGCAACGTGTCGCCGGTCGTCTTCATCCCGGTGGCCGAGGCCATCGGCTGCATCGTCGAACTCGGCGAATGGGTGCTGCAGGCCGCGTGCCGCGAAGCGTCGCGATGGCCGCCGGGATTGGTCGTGGCGGTCAACGTCTCCGCCAGGCAGTTGGAGGGCAGCGAGCGCCTGTTCAACGCGGTCCAAACGGCGTTGCAAGCCTCCGGCCTGGCGCCGGAACGGCTGGAGCTCGAAATCACCGAAAGCTCGCTGCTGTCGCGGGAAGCGCATGTGCTGGAAACGCTGCACCGCCTGCGCGCCGGCGGCATCCGTATCGCGATGGACGATTTCGGCACCGGCTACTCCTCACTCAGCCAGTTGCTGTCGTTTCCGTTCGACAAGATCAAGATCGACCGGACCTTCGTCGCCGGTATGGAACAGGACGCCAACACGGCTGTCGTGATCCGGGCGATCTCGGCGCTGGGCTCCGGTCTTGGCATGACGACGACGGCCGAGGGCGTGGAAACCGCGGAACAGGCGGCGCTGGTGACAGCCGACGGTTGCACCGACATCCAGGGCTACCTGATCGCCCGGCCGATCCCGCCATCCGCGATCGATTCGTTGCTTCGACAATATCCCCCGGCTTTGGAGAAGGTTTCCGTAACAGTATGAAAAATTCATCGTCCATCCGGCGGACCAATCTGTCGGGATCGCTATACCGGCTGATCTATCGCAGCCGCCACGTCATCCCCCCGTCCATGCCGGACCAGGACGGCGAGCATGCAATACGCACCATCCTGGCAACCGCGCGCCGCCGCAACAAGGCGGACGGCATCACCGGGGCGCTGTTGTTCACCGCCTCGGGCTTCGCCCAGGTGCTGGAGGGACCGCGCGACACGCTGGAACGGACATTCGAGCGAATCAGCGCCGACCCGCGCCATACCGACGTGATGGTGCTCAGCTTTACCCCAACCGAACGCCGGTGCTTTCCGGATTGGTCGATGGGCTTTTGCGCACACACCGCGCCGCTGTCGGCCGATCCGCTCGCTCCGCCGCAGGCCGCCGCCCCGTTGGACACCGCATTTGATCCCCCGCGCGCGACCACGGGAACCGAGATGCTGCGGCTGCTGGAGAAGGTGGTCCAGCGCGACGATGTGTGGGTGGCGGCTTGATCAAATCGACCGCTGTCGATGCGAAGCAAAAGCCTCCCGCCTGCCGCGACGGTGTTGCGATTACCGCGGTTTCCGGCGATTTGGCATGGCTGCCATGGCACCCCAATCATGCCGAACCGGGTGTGCCCCCATTAATCTCGCCCCCGTCAGTCCCGCCCCAGGAAATCCAGCACCCGATCCGTTACCGCCTGCTTCGGGAACATCGATGCCAGGGCTTTCGCCCGGGTCAACGGATCACTGGCGAAGAAACGTTCGTAAAGCACCTGCCGGTTGCCGAACGAACTGCAGGAAATGTCCCATGCCAGATGAAACAGCTTCACCCGATCCCGGGCGGACCGGCTGTCGGTCGCCAGATACTGCTCGATATGCCCGGCCAATGGACCCGTCATGTCCGCTTCGGTGGGCAGGATCATCAGGCTGGACGAGCCCAGCAACTGCAAAATTTCCACCATCCGCGGATACGCCGTCATGAACAGATTTCGGGTCGTCTCGGCCGGCAGCGGGGCAGGGCACATGATGCCCCATTCGTCCAGTTCGGCATCCGCCTCGGCCGCCCGCATGCACGCGCGCATCAGTTCGGTGTACATCACCAACTCGCCGATCCGTTCC
>JAYUEJ010000179.1:0-6704 GCA_043739265.1 Rhodopila sp.
CGAACCCAGCAAAGTCATGGGGAGTCAGGCCAGGTGTGCCAGGCGTCGTATTGCTGTCCTGTGTCTGCCATTCGTCGGTGGAGTGGGTGTCAGGCCGGATATTTTTTATACACGGAGACAGCGCGAGGGCGACGAGGGACCACTGAGAGATCGCCCCCTCCGCCGCCGTGCCGCCACTGGCGACGCAATAAAATACTTCCAGCATCCCCGGACCCCGATCGCCAATCCACTGCGATCGCCAATCCGAAATCGCGGGCCGTCAGCTCCCCAGGGAGCCAGCCCAGCGACTCTCCGTGGCGCTTCGTGGTCCTCCGACTGCCTCCGTGAAAAAAAATGCGGACAGAACGAACGAACGCGCGATTTGCACGCTCCCCCTGCCCGGGACACCACGCTTATCACCCACCCCCCAAAGAGGCGATCGCGCGGCACGTCATTGATAAAGGCTGATATAAACAAGGTCGCCAAGATGGGCTGATCACTCAGCATCGGGCCGGCCAAGACACCGGTTGAAGCCGGCTACGTCGCGGTATTCGACGGTGAACGCGTTTCCTTGACGACCTTGGCGTTCCAACTTTTTGGTTCACCCGACAGCCCTCCCTTTGGTGGACTGGTTCCCTTCCAACCATCGACCGCCTCGGATCAGGCCCGGAACGATCGAAGTCACCAGTGTTCGTCCGCGGTTCCAAATCCTTGCTTCGATAGCCCGAACCAACGTCCCATTGTATCGGGCAGCCCATCACCGGCCCAGCCTCATTTCCCCTCCCGAGGAAACCACTCTAAACTCTCGCGCATCGACCAAAAAGGGGCAGGAAACCACCATGCAACACGGCACCTACGAACACATCGCCGTCGAAACCGCCGGCAACATCGCCACCATCGAAGTGCGGCGCGGCCCGAACAATTTCATCGACACCGACATGGTGGGCGAAATCGCCGACGCGCTGGAAATCTACGATCGCACGCCGGACGTCCGCGCGATCGTTCTGTGTTCCCAGGGCAAGCATTTTTGCGCCGGCGCCGACTTTGGCAGCCGAGGCCCCGATGGCGTCTCCCGCGCGACAAAGCGCGGCCGGCATCTGTACAAGGAAGCGCAACGGCTGTGGCGCACCGGCAAGCCGATCGTCGCGGCGGTTCATGGCGCAGCCATAGGGGCCGGTGTCGGCCTGGCGGTGATGGCGGATTTTCGCGTCGCCTGCCCGGAGGCTCGGTTTTCCACCAACTTCACGCGCCTGGGCTTTCATCCTGGTTTTGCCCTGACCGCCACCTTGCCGCGGCTGATCGGCGGGCAGAATGCCGCGATGATGATGTACACCGGACGCCGCCTGACCGGCGAGGAAGCCCTGGCGATCGGCCTGGTGGATTACTGCGTGGCATTGGATCAGGTGCGCGCCAAAGCCGTGGAGATTGCCACCGAAATCGCTGGTTCCGCCCCGTTGGCGATTATCGGGACACGGGAAACCCTGCGCCGCGGCCTCGCCGAAGCCGTCGCCAGCGCGACCGAACGGGAATACGAGGAACAGGATTGGCTCCGCCAAACCGCCGACTTCAAGGAAGGCACCAAAGCCATGGGCGAACGGCGTCCGCCGAACTTCCAGGCTCGGTAACGGTTTGTTAACCATTCCCCGATAGAATGGGGCTTCCCGAAACGGAGGCCCCAGGATTGGCTCAGTCATTCCGCGTTACACGCATCCATCTCGCGGCCAGTATCGACATCGTGCTGTGGCGAGCCCTTGGTTTCGCGCGATCGTTGCACGGACGATCACCCTCCGCCGCCAGACTGCTGCGCCGGTTGGTGTTGTTGCTGTGGTGGACAGCAACGTTTCAAATTCATATTCACGCCGGATATTGGCTGAGGGCGCGGCGGCTGCGCCGGGAGGCCCCCAAGGTGATCGTGGTTCCGGTGGTCGATACCGTCGATCCCGGCAGCCTGGACCTGCCATTTTCGGACAACCCGGTGGTGTCGGTCATCATTCCGACATACGGGCAGTTGCCCTTTACGCTGCGCTGCCTCGCCTCGATCATCGAGCATGCATCCACCATTTCCATAGAAGTCATCGTCATCGACGACGCCTGGGGCGGTCCGGACGCGGCTGCGTTGGACAGCGTGCGCGGCATTCGGTTGATCCGCAACGAAACCAATTTGGGATTTCTCCATAGTTGCAACAAGGGCGCAGCCCTGGCGAGCGGTCGTTACCTGTATTTTCTCAACAACGACACTCAGGTGATGGCCGGTTGGCTGGATCCCATGGTGTTGCTGTTCCAGCAACGGCCCGACACCGGCGCAGTCGGTGCCAAATTGCTGTATCCGGATGGGCGGTTGCAGGAAGCCGGCGGGATCGTCTGGCAGGATGCCTCCGGCTGGAATTTCGGCCGGCTCGAAGACCCCGCGAAACCGGCCTACAACTACGTGCGAGAGGTCGATTACTGTTCCGGTGCCGCATTGATGGTGGAGCGGTCTGTTTTCGCCGGACTGAATGGTTTCGACACGCGCTATGCTCCGGCCTATTTTGAGGATACCGACCTGTGCTTTCGGCTGCGGCGGATCGGCCTGAAGACGCTGTATCAGCCTGCCGCGTCGGTAATGCATCATGAAGGTATCTCGCACGGCCTGGATACCGCTGTCGGGATCAAGTCATATCAGGTCGTGAACCGCCGCACGTTCGTCGATGTCTGGGCGGATGTCCTGGCGAAAGACCACTACCCGAACGGCAAGACGGTATTCCGGGCGCGCGATCGGGCGATGGGCCGCAAGGTTATTCTTGTGATCGACCATTACGTTCCGACACCAGACAAGGATGCTGGCTCGCGCGCCATCATGGGATGCCTGCACGTCCTTCTCCAGGCCGGTTACATCGTCAAATTCTGGCCGCATAACATGAGTTACAGTCTCGGCTACACCGAGGTGCTGCAGGGCATGGGCGTGGAGGTTTTCTGCGGACCTGACCAACAGCCGTTCGAACCGTGGATGAAAGCCAACGGCGCCGAGATCGATACGATACTGGTCAGTCGCCCTGAGGTGGCCGAAGATGTTTTACCGTCGATCAGGCAACATTCCCGCGCTCGCATCGTATATTACGGCCACGATCTGCATTTTCGCCGGATGCGCCAGCAAGCCGAAATCACCAGCGACGACCGGCTGTTTCGCCTCGCCGACCATATGCGCGCCCGGGAATTCGCGATCTGGCAACAGGCCGATCTGTCGTTGTATTTGTCCGAAGAGGAAGCCCAGATCGCCTCCGCCCTTCAGCCGGATGCGAAAATCGGTTCCGTGGTGCCCTATTGTTTCGACCACTTCGCCGCCCGCCGTGTCGCGCCGGCGTGTTCGGACATCGTTTTCGTTGCCGGGTTCGGCCACCCGCCGAATGAGGACGCGGCAGTCTGGTTCGTAACCGAAATACTTCCGTTGATCCGCATCGAAGTGCCGTCGGCACATCTGTCGATCGTCGGCTCCAATCCAACCGAACGGGTGCGGGCTTTGGCGAACGAGGGAGTAACGATTTTCCCCAATGTCAGCGACTCCGATCTCGCCGTTGCATACGCCCGTGCTCGGGTTGCCGTCGTGCCGCTGCGCTGCGGCGCCGGTGTGAAACTAAAGGTGGTGGAGGCTTTGCGTGGCGGTGTTCCCTTGGTCACCACGCCGGTGGGTGCCCAGGGGCTGCCCGGTTTGTTTCAAATCGTGCCGGTGGAGGAACAAACAGAGCGGTTCGCGGCGGCGGTGATTGGGTTGCTGAGGGATGACGCCGATTGGGAAAAGCGAAGTCATAATCAGGTGGAATTCGCCCGAGTCCGTTTCTCGCGCGAAGCGATGACGGCGTCGCTTCTGGGTGCTTTGGCGAACGAGGTATAGGACAGAAGAAGTGACAGGGTCATCGCATTTCCAGCCGCGCCCTCGCCGCGCTTCCGATCGTCCCTGTAAATGGTTGCCGGAATTCTCTCGACGCCCGGCGCCCGGCCGCATCAAGTTCACCGCATCAATGCCCCCGCCACCGCGCCGCTCATGCAGGTCGCCAACGTGCCCGATAGAATCGTCCGTAGTCCTAACGCAACGATTTCGGCTCGGCGTGCCGGAATCATGGCCCCGAGGCCGCCGATCATGATCCCAAGGCTGCCGAAATTGGCGAAGCCGCACAATGCATAGGTCAGGATCATGCGGGTGCGCGGCGAGAACGTGTCCGCCGGCAGTTGGGAGAAATTCAGATAGGCGACGAATTCGTTCAATACTGTCTTTGTCGCCACGAGCATTGATGCGGTTGCGGTCTCGGCCCACGGCACGCCGATCAGCCACATCACCGGCCGGAAGGGCAGCGCGAACAGCCGCTGTAACGTTACTGCCGCGCCGTCCCAGTTAGGCAACAAACCCAGTGCCATGTTGGACAGCGTGACCAGTGCGACCGTTACCAGCAGGGTGGCGATGATCGCCGCCAGGATAGGTACACCGTCCATCGTGCCCTTCACGATCGCATCCAGGCTGCTGTGGGGCGGGTCCTCAACGATCAGGCGGCCTTCGGGACGGTCGGAGGCGGCGAACGGCACCATCAGCGCGGCGATCGCCAGCCCGGCCGGAGTGCTGATGATCGAGGCGATCAGGATATTTCCCAGTGCATTGGGAACGAAAGGGGCCAGGAACGATGCGTAGATGATCATGACCGTCCCCGCGACTCCCGCCATGCCGCAGGTCATCAGCGCAAACAATTCACCGCGTTGCATCCGCATCAGATAGGGACGCACGAGTAACGGTGCCTCCACCATGCCAACAAAGACATGCACCGCGGCACCGAGCGCGAGGGGGCCGCTGATGCCCATGAACCGCCGCAGCAGCCAGGCGAACCCCGCGGTGACTCGTTGCAGCACGCCCCAGTAGAACAGCAGCGAGGCCAGGGCGCTGATCGTCAGCACCAGCGGCAGGGCCTGGAACGCGAGGATGAAGCTGGCGCCCGGATAGGTTTCCGCGAACGCCGGCGAACCCCCGCCCAGGTAGCCGAACACGAACCGAGTGCCGGCCAGTGTCGCCGCATGGAGCGCATTCGCGGCGTCGTTCAGCCAGAACATCGCTCGGTTTGTTCCGGGCACGCCGATCAATAGCAGCGCGAAAGCGAGCTGCAAGGCGACACCGGTGATCACGGTGCGCCAGGGAATCCGGTTTCGGTCCTCGCTGCACAGGTAGGCTAAGAGCAGCAAGGAACACAGGCCCAGACCGGCTTGAAGGACGGGGCCTGCCTGGAGCATTGGGATCAGCCGGCGGGTTTTTGGTTGAAGGGAAAGTACGGGGGAAATTCGCCCACCGCCGTCATATCGACTTCCACCATCGTCAGGCCCTTGATCGCCAGTGCTTTCGCGACCGTATCGCCAAATGTATCGGCCCGGGAGCAGCGGAAGAACGGAATCTCAGAAAGCGCCGCGAGTTTTTCGAGGTCCGGGCTTTCCAGATCGCCGTAGAAACGGCGGCCGTGGGCGGTGGCGTCCTGGATGCGCTTGATCACGCCGTAGCCTCGGTCATTCATGACGATGACTGTCATGTCGAGATTTTCTTGCACGGCTGTCCATAGTTCTCCCACATTCAAGAAGAAGCCGCCGTCGCCTGTCATGACAACTGTCTTGCGATCGCCGGCGGCGGCGGCTGCTCCGATTCCCAGGCACAGGCCCTGACCGATGCCGGCCCCGACCGGAAAGACGTTCTGGTTCGGGGCATTCAGCGGGAACACCCGGTTGCCCCAGGTGGAGTTGTTCTGGGTCACGTCGCGCGCCCATATGGCATCCATCGGCATGATTTTTCTCAGTTGTGGACTAAAGGTTCCATAGGCACCGAGCGTATCTAAGAAGATTTTTTGGGCGTTGCGTTTTAGGTCGGTGAATTCGTTGATGTAGCCGGGCGCGACTTTTAATTTTCCTTCGATCCGGCTGACCAGGCCGTCCAGGGTGGCTTTGGCATCGCCGCAGACAAAATACTGGCTGGCGTAGGTGCGGCCGTCGGCGTGCGGGTCGGCGTCGATTTGAACGATGTTGTCTGGCAACGATATGCTGAAATCGTTTGTTTCGTGTCCGCGCAGGCGGCAGCCGACCACCAGGCACAGGTCCACGGTTTTGTAGAAATCGGTGACGATCGGCATGCCGCTGCCGGTCAGTCCGCCGAGGTTTCGCGGATGATCCTCGGACACCGTTGCTCGGCCGTTAAAGCTGGTGACCATGCCGAAACCCATGTCCAACAGTTTGGCGGCGGCGCTGCCGGCCTGTTTGGCTCCATTACCGAGCCACAGCATGGGGCGTTTCGCGGCCATGACGCGGGCGGCGAGTTCGTCCAGTTCGCTGTCGGTGGGGGTGCGCGGCGGGGGCAGGGGAAGAACGAAATTATCCAGCATGGCGGGGCGTTCGAGCCTGGCGCGTTGCAGGTCGATCGGGATCTCGATGCTGACCGGGCCCATCGGCGTGCTCAGGGCTTCCACCGCCGCCCGGGTCAGCACGCCGAGGGCGTTCTGTGCGGAACGGATGCGGTAGGCGCCTTTGCAGACCGACGCCATCATGCCGAGTTGGTCGTACGGGTCATGCACCGCACCCATGGCGCGATCGACATACTTCGTCGATGTCTGGCCGGTGATATGGAGGACCGGGGAGCCGGCGAAACGAGCCTCAAACAGGCCGCCGATGGTGTTTGCCGCGCCCGGGCCGGTGGACGAGAAGATCACCCCGAGGCCTTGGCTCACGCGCGC
>JAYUEJ010000180.1:0-6692 GCA_043739265.1 Rhodopila sp.
TTCGCACCCGCGTGCGCCAGCGCCGTGGCGATGCCCAGCCCGATGCCGGACGCCGCCCCCGTTATGATGGCGGTCTTGCCTTTGAAATCACGCATTCGCAAATCCCTCCACTGTCATTACGGGGAACGCCGTCCAGCGATCCAGCCCGACCGCCTACTCGGCGGCCATTTCCTTGAATGTCTCGATCGCGGTCAGCAACGCTTCACGCACCAGCGGCGCCCCGACATAACCGGCGAGGTGCAGCAATGCCTCGGACAGTTCGTCTTCCGTCCAGCCCTGATTGCGGGCGAACCGCAGATGCAGTTTCAGTTCCGGATCGCGGCCCTGCGCCGCATCGGAAATAACACAGATCAGCGCTCGTGTTTTCAAATCAAGGCCCGGTCGCGTCCACAGCGCGCCGAACACCGCTTCCTGGGTGTAGGCGGCGAATTTCTCCATGATGGGATGGTTATATACCCCGTTGTCGAGCTTATCCGCATAAGCATCGCCCATCAGCTTGCGGCGCATCGCTCGGCCTTGGGCGCGTCGTTCGTCAGCCATGATCGTTTTCCCTCCCGATAGCGGACGCAGTGTCCGACAAGAGGCAGCGTTTGGCTAGGCCGATCCCAGGCCGCCCTGCTTCTCGATGAAGGCGGCGATGTCGGGAACGCCTTTGCCGGCACGCACATTGGCGAACACAAAGGGCCGTTCGCCACGCATTTTCTTCGTATCCCGATCCATCACCGCCAGGCTGGCACCGACATAAGGAGCGAGATCGATCTTGTTGATGACAAGCAGATCGCTGCGCGTGATGCCCGGCCCGCCCTTGCGGGGAATTTTATCGCCGGCCGAAACGTCGATGACGTAGATCGTCAAATCCGCCAGTTCCGGACTGAACGTTGCCGCGAGATTGTCGCCGCCGGATTCGATCAGGATCAGGTCCAGATTGGGAAATCGCTTGCGCAGGTCTGCCACGCCGGCGAGGTTGATCGAAGCGTCCTCGCGGATCGCCGTGTGCGGGCAACCGCCGGTTTCGATGCCCAGGATGCGCTCGACCGGCAACGATCCCGCCCGTGTCAGGAACTCCGCATCTTCCTTGGTATAAATATCGTTGGTGATCGCCGCGATATCATAACGGTCTCGAAAATGCTTGCACAGTGCGTCCATCAGCGCGGTCTTGCCGGTGCCAACCGGGCCGCCGATACCAACACGCAGCGGTCCATGCGGAGATGTGTTCATGATCGGAACAGCCTTGTGTATTGGGTTTCGTGCCGCATGGCGGCGAGGTCGGATCGAAATGCGCAGCCGCCAACATCATCGAGCGTCGCGGTTTTGGTTTCGGACGCCGTTGCCAGGATGACCGGCTCCAGCGCCGCCAGCACCCGTAGTCCCGCGGTCTGCCCAAGCGGCACGAGGCGCACGGCGGCGGAGATCAGGTTGGTGGCGAAGGCCTGAAGATAGGCGACGGCAGTGTCGTCTTCCGGAATGCCCCGTGTCCCGGCAGTGGCCCCGACGGCCACCGCATACGGCGCATCCTCCGGTAATGCGGTCGTGGTCCAGGCGGCCACCGCGAGCTGAAAAGCTCGTCCCTGATTCAGGGCTTCATCGCGGCGTTCCCGCGCCGGAGCGCAGGCCGTTGCGAATGAAACGATATCGCCCAGCGCAGCAGGATCGGTAGCGGATCGATGCGCCTGACGCAGCATGATGGTGTCGGAGCGGCCCGACCCACGCGCCAGGACGTCGCTCAGCCAATGGCACAGACTGGTGCCGTCCTTGATGTCTCCCGCTTCGACGGCCCATTCCAGTCCGTGCGAATAGGCAAAGCCGCCGGTCGGAAACGCGGGTGACAGCCACGCCAGCAGATTTAGCAGCGGCCTGTGGTCAGTGATGGTGGTCATCGTCGCCATGATGAGTGTGAGGGCCGCCGCCCGCATAGGCGCCTGCTTCCGGATCGAACGGCGCCGAGATCAATTCGACATGCCCCCCAAGCCCCTCGACCATCTCCCCGATAACGTGGTCCACTCGGATTCTGATACGATCGTCCAGCAACTGCACAGGCAAATGCCGGTTACCCAGGTGCCAGGCGATGCGGACCAGTTCGCAGTCCTCATGCGCGTGGATTTCCATCAGGTCTTCGGCCTGCGCACACACACGGACCATGCCGATATCGGTCAGCAGGCCGTCGCCGTCGCGCAGCCGGATTGCCTGAGGCAGGTCGATCAAGACCTCGGCACCCAAAACCGTCGTCAACACGATACGCCGCCGGAACCGCCGATCATGGTCGATCAGGACACGATCTATTTCCTTCGTGGCGTCCCAGCTTCCCGCCGGCAGGATTTTCGCGGCGTTCATCAGAACAGGAAATACCGCTGCGCCATCGGCAGGCTCGTTGCCGGCTCGCAGGTCAGCAGCACGCCATCGGCGCGGACCTCATAGGTTTCGGCATCGACCTCTATCACCGGCGTGGCATCGTTATGGATCATCGATTTCTTGCCGATTCCACCACGGGTATTCGATACCGCCACCAGTTGCCGTTGCAGCCCCAGCGCTTTGCCGAGATCGGCCTCCATCGCCGCGCCCGAAACGAAGGTGATGCAGCTCGCGGCCATGGCGCGTCCGATCGCGCCAAACATCGGACGGTAATGCACCGGCTGCGGCGTCGGGATGGACGCGTTCGGATCGCCCATCGGGGCGCAGGCGATCGATCCACCTTTAATAATAACGTCAGGCTTTACCCCGAAGAATGCCGGCGACCAAAGCACCAAATCAGCCAGCTTGCCGACAGTGATGGAACCAATTTCATTGGCAAATCCTTGGGCTATTGCCGGGTTGATCGTGTATTTGGCAATATAGCGCTTAACCCGAGCATTGTCGTTTCGGTCGGTGTCACCGGGTAAAGCGCCGCGTTGGGTTTTCATCTTGTGGGCGGTTTGCCATGTGCGGATGATAACCTCGCCAACCCGCCCCATCGCCTGACTATCGGATGACATCATCGAAAGCGCGCCCAGATCGTGCAAGATGTCCTCGGCGGCGATGGTTTCCTTACGAATCCGGCTCTCCGCGAACGCAACGTCCTCGGGGATCGAGCTGTCCAGGTGATGGCACACCATCAGCATGTCCAGATGTTCGTCCAGCGTATTGATCGTATAAGGGCGCGTCGGATTGGTGGAACTGGGCAGCACGTTCGCCAGACCGGCGACCTTGATGATATCCGGGGCATGCCCACCGCCGGCCCCCTCGGTATGGAAGGCGTGGATCGTGCGCCCCTGAAACGCGGCGATGGTGTCCTCGACGAAACCGGATTCGTTCAGCGTATCGGTATGGATCATCACCTGCACATCGAAACGATCCGCCACCGCCAGGCAGTTGTCGATCGCTGCCGGCGTCGTGCCCCAGTCTTCGTGCAGCTTCAGGCACGAAGCGCCGGCACGGAGCATTTCTTCCAGCGCCTGCGGCTGCGACGCGTTACCCTTACCGGCGAACGCGATATTGACCGGCAGGCCCTCGGCCGCCTGCAGCATGCGAGCGAGATGCCATGGTCCCGGCGTACAGGTCGTCGCCGCGGTGCCGGTAGCCGGTCCGGTACCGCCACCGACCAAAGTCGTTACGCCAGACGCAATCGCGTCATCCACCTGTTGCGGACAGATGAAATGGATATGCGAGTCAATTCCGCCAGCGGTCAGGATTTTGCCTTCACCGGCAATGATCTCGGTGCCCGGACCAATAATGATATTGACTCCCGGCTGTACATCCGGATTTCCCGCCTTGCCGATCCCGGCGATGCGACCGTTGGTGATTGCGACGTCAGCCTTGACGATTCCCCAATGGTCGATGATCAGTGCGTTGGTGATGACGGTGTCGACCGCGCCTTGTGCCTGGGAATACTGTGACTGACCCATTCCGTCGCGGATAACCTTGCCGCCGCCGAACTTTACTTCCTCGCCGTAGATGGTGAAATCCTTCTCGACCTCGACGATCAGATCGGTGTCGGCCAGACGCACGCGGTCGCCCGTGGTGGGACCAAACATGTCGGCATAGGCAGCACGCGTAATACGAGCCATTAGTCGAGTGCTCCCATAACGTCGCCCCGGAAACCAAACACCGCTCGGTTGCCTCGATACGGGACAAGTGTCACCTCTCGCGTCTGCCCCGGCTCAAACCGCACCGCGGTGCCGGCCGCGATGTCCAGGCGCTGACCCCTGGCAACACCGCGATCGAACGACAAAGCGGCGTTGGTTTCAGCGAAATGATAGTGGCTGCCGACCTGGATCGGCCGGTCGCCGGTATTCGCCACGGTCAGCACCGAACGCGGCAAACCGGCGTTCAATTCGATGTCGCCTGGTTCGGGAAGCAATTCACCGGGAATCATATTTCGTCTCCCTAACGGATCGGCTCATGCACGGTGACCAACTTCGTGCCGTCCGGGAACGTCGCCTCCACCTGCACGTCGTGGATCATTTCCGAAATTCCCGGCATGACCTGATCGCGTGTCAGCACCGTTGCGCCCGCCTCCATCAAATCGGCGACGCTGCGGCCATCCCGAGCACCCTCGACGACAAAGTCCGTAATCAGGGCTATGGATTCCGGATGGTTCAGCTTCACGCCACGGTCCAGCCGCCGTCGCGCCACCATCGCGGCCATGGATATGAGAAGCTTGTCTTTCTCTCGCGGAGTCAGGTTCATTCCGGTCGTTCCATCATTCGATCAGCACAGCCACACCCGCGGCAGTGGACGAAGGTCGCGCAATACCGCCAGCGCCGCAACCACCGTCCCTCGCACGCAGGCACTATCGGCGCCAAGGATACGCACGACCAGCATGCCGTTCCATACGCTCGCCGCCGCCTCGGCCGGCCCCAGCGCAGCCCGCACCGCATCCAGCTTTTCGCCGGCATCCGGTGCCACATAAACCATCGTCGCCACCACTTTGGCGCCGCCACCCACAGCCGGCCGCCCCATCGCGGCATCGACCTCGCCATCCAGCCGGATCGCGTCATGCAGCAGCCATGTCCCGGCGCGCCGGACCTGGATCAAATCGCGCAACCAACCCTGCCGAACCGTCTCGCCCATAGCCGTACGGCCAAAGACAATGGTCTCAACGCCAAGGAAACGCGCGTCCACCGCCAGATCGACGTCCAACCTCCGGTCTAATGCGCAACGATCGAACAAGATCGTCTCCTGCGGTAGCCACTCCACCGCCGCCCCATCCGCCACCGTCAACCGCGTGCGAACCCGCGATGGTGCATCCGCCGCCAGCGCCCGATAAAACCGCTCCGCTGCCTGAGCCGCGATGGTCGCCTGACCACCCGCTCCAATCCCAAACGCCAAATCCAGCCGATCCCCGCCGGCCACCCCGCCACCGGTGTTCAGCATCACGATATCCATCCAACCAGGGACGATCCGTCGCGGGAACCGTGCCTTCAGGCATCCGGCCTGACGCAGTTCGTCCAGCACTGTCTCGGGACCAAACCGCTTGACCACAACACGCAGTTCCCCAACCGCGCGCTGCAACGGACCAGCGTCAGACAGAGAGCCGCCGTCGTACATCAGCTTCGTCGAGGTCCTCTCTTCGCCCGGACAGCACGATGTCGCCGCGATCCATGACCACCATCGTCTGGGCCAGTTCGCGGGCAAAATCGAAATACTGTTCGACCAGCAGAATGGCCATATCCCCGCGCGACCGCAACAGCGAGATGACCTTTCCAATATCCTTGATAATGCTCGGTTGGATCCCCTCGGTCGGCTCATCCAGCACGATCAGCCGAGGCTTCATTACCAACGCGCGCGCGATCGACAATTGTTGCTGTTGGCCACCTGAAAGATCGCCGCCGCGCCGCCGCAGCATCGTCTTAAGGATCGGAAACAGATCGAAAATCTCGTCCGGCAGTTTGCGCTCGCCACGCGGCAGCACGGCAAAACCGGTTTCCAAATTCTCCTTCACCGTCAGTAATGGAAACACGTCCCGTCCCTGCGGCACCCAGGCGATGCCCCGGCGCGCTCGCTCATACATCGGAAGCCGCGAAATATTCTCGCCTTCCCACCGGATCATACCGGCCGAAATCGGGTGCGCCCCAACGATCGCCCGCAGCATGGAAGTCTTGCCGACACCATTGCGCCCCAGCAAACAAGTAACCGAGCCGACGCTCGCGGTAAGCGAAACCTGCCGCAGTGCGATGGCGGCGCCGTAATGCAGATCGACTTTTTCGACTTCCAGCATCAGCGCCCCAGATACACTTCGATGACCTTCGGGTCGTCGCTGACAAAGTCAATCGAACCCTCCGAAAGCACCGACCCTTCATGCAGCACCGTCACCTTTACATCCAGCGCTCGGACAAAACCCATGTCGTGCTCAACAACTACCACACTGCGGGTCCGATTGATCTCGCGCAGCAGGATCGCAGTCTGTTCCGTTTCCGCATCCGTCATGCCTGCCACCGGCTCATCGACCAGCAGCAAACGCGGCTCCTGCGCCAGTAACATGCCGATCTCATGGAGCGCGGTGATACCGAAGGTCGTGCCTGCCACCTTGAAGTCCATGTCACCCAGATGATCTTCGTCACCCAGGATGTTGGTCAGCACGGCAAAGCGGCCGCCTTCCTTGATCAGGCCCATGGCGATGCCGGCCACGTGCGCTTTCATGGGCACGCCAGCGTCCATCAGCGACAGGCAGCCGCCGCAAACGGAAGCCATCGAGGACGAGCCATTGGACTCGGTGA
>JAYUEJ010000181.1:0-6674 GCA_043739265.1 Rhodopila sp.
TGGATCGTGACGATCTTTTCGCCAAGGTCGCGATCGGTGTTATACCAGAACGGATTGATCGACAGCACCTCCATATCGATGGCCTGGAGGTCCATGCCCTTGATACGCTCGTCGATGACGATCCAGGCCTCGGCACTGTTGTTGATCGGCGGGGCGAGTGCTTTGGCGGCCTCTTCGCCGATCAGGTTCGCGGCCTCATGGAACAGGCAATGGGCATGCACGTCGATGGTCCTGACCCGCTTGCCGTTGACGCTGACCGGGCGCCGAGCGGCTTTGTCGGGTTGTGCCCGGGCCGCGTTCGGCAGGCCGCAGCCGCAGAACACCAGGCCGGCCGCGGTGGCCGCTTTGGTCAGGAAGTGGCGACGTGAATTCATTTGCGTTTCCCCTTGGCCGTGCCGGGTTGCCCGGCCGTGTTTTGATCCGCCGATCCGCGAACGGCCGTAGCGTTCCACACTTCGCGACCGATTTCCAGGCCGCCGGACTTGCCGCTCCTTACTGCCAATTTTTTGTGTGATCGGGAACCGTTCGTGGTGTATGATTGAATTTATCTGTCATGCCCGTGGTTAGCCGCCATCCAGTCGTCGAGGAAGCTTTTGATTTACAAAATCCATCAGGATGTCAGGCCCTATGCGTGGCATCTTTCGTTCATCGGGCTGGTGGTTGGTCTGTTATGGGCCGGTATCGGATTCAATGTCCTGCACGACTACCGGGCAGCGGAGCAAGGCGCGGCGAACGATACCGCGAACCTCGCCCGCACGTTTGACCAAGATGTCACCCGGATGGTTGAATCGGTCGATCATACCCTGCTGTTCGTCCGCCAGGCCTACCAGCACGACCGAACCGGCTTCATCGCGGGTTCATGGGATTTCGGACACACCTTCCTCGACGATCTCCATGTCCAGATGTCGCTGGCTGGTCCTGACGGCAAGGTTTTGTGGTCCAATCTCGGTGCGTTGGCCGTTGGCGTCAACGCCGCCGATCGGGCGCATTTCCAGGCCCAACAGCAGGCCAGGGATGACGCCCTGTATATCGGCTCGCCGGTGCTTGCCCGTATTTCAGGGAAAACGACCATTCAGTTTACCCGCAAGCTGACGGCGCCAGACGGGTCGTTCGACGGCATTGTAACGGTTTCGCTCGATCCGTCGGCGCTGTCGCGGTTCTATGATTCCATCTCGATAGGCAATGGGACGATCACCCTGATAACCGCCGATGGCATCGTCCTGGCGCGTTCGCCGACAGGTTCGGCGCTGATCGGCAGTCGTTTCCCGCCTGACATGCAAGCACGCCTGATGCGTGGCACGACAAGCGGTGCGTTCCGGGCGGTCAGCGGCATCGACCATGTCGAGCGGATATTGAGCGCCCGCCGGTTGGCCCGCTATCCCCTGATTGTGGCCGTCGGCCTGGCGACCGAGGACGTCTTTGCCGCCTATGAACGCAACCAGCGCCTTTATCTCGCGGCTGGCCTTGTGCTTTCCGGTGTCGGTATCGTTGCTGGTATGGTGATATTGCGCCAGGGAAAATTGATGCGCGATTCGCGCCAGGCCCTGGCCCTCACCCTGGAGAATATGTCCCAGGGGATCGCGATGGTCCGAGCCGATGGCACTATTGCGGTGTTAAACCAGCGGGCGATCGACATTCTTGGGTTACCGCCGGATCTGCTGGCGGGAAAGCCGACCTTCCAGGATATCATCGACTGGCAGTTGGCCAACCATGACTTCATCGCCCCCGAGAAATGGGCCCCCGACCCGGAGCGTGTGCTACTGGGCACGAGTGGACCGTATGGCGACTACAACTATGAACGTATGCGGCCCGATGGCACGGTTCTGGAGGTGCGTACGGAAAGCATGGGGGATGGCGGCATCGTGCGGACGTTCACCGATATTACGGAACGGAAACACACCGAATCTGCCTTGATCGCGGCGCAGACCCGGTCGGCTCATGCCGAACGGATGCAGGCACTGGGGCAGTTGGCGGGCGGCATCGCACACGATTTCAACAACATCCTGCAAGCCGTGCAGGGCGGCGCCAGCCTGATCCTCACGCGTGCCGCCGATGCCGATAGCGTCCAGCGGTTCGCCCAAATGATCCTTGATGCGACCGAACGAGGCACCTCCATCACCGGCCGGTTGCTGTCCTTTGCGCGCCGGGGGGAGCTGCGGGCCGAACCGGTGGAACCAGAGGCGCTGCTGTCGGGGCTGCGCGACGTGCTGAGCCATACATTGGGCAGCGGCATCCTGGTCGGTGTGGTGCTGGCGCCCGACCTGCCGCCGCTGTTGGCTGACAAGGGCCAGTTGGAGACGGCGCTGGTCAACCTGGCCACCAATGGGCGCGATGCGATGCCGGACGGCGGCTCGCTGACCCTGACCGCGGCGATCGAAGTGGTGCGGGAGGGTACGGATCACGCGGCCGACCTGCGGCCAGGGCGCTATATCCGGCTTTCGGTCACCGATACCGGCACCGGTATCGATCAGCCGAACCTCATTCGCGTGCTGGAGCCGTTCTTTTCGACCAAGCCGCTCGGGCAAGGTACCGGGCTGGGTCTTTCGATGGCCAAGGGTTTCGCGGAACAGAGCGGCGGCGGCCTGTCGATCGTTAGTGGCGTGCCGCAAGACACGGTTCCTTTAAGCGCGCCGCCCGGCACCATTCATCTAAGCGCGCCGCCCGGCACGGTTCCTTTAAGCGCGCCGCATGGCACGACTGTCCATCTTTGGCTGCCGGCGGCGGTTCGGACGCGGACCCGGACACTGGCGGTGGAGCCCGTTCAACCAGACATGCGCCGGGACAACCCGGGTCAATGCGTCCTTCTGGTGGACGATGAGACGATGGTGCGGGAGACCTTGGCGATGGCCCTGGAGGATTTCGGCTACACCGTGCTCGCCGTCGCCAACGGCGCCGAGGCACTGGACCTGCTGGTCACCGCCGCCGTGATGGTGGACGTGCTGGTTACGGATCTGTCGATGCCGGGAATCGACGGCCTGGAGTTGATCCGCCAGGCGCAGCGCCACCGTCCCGGTTTACCGGCGGTGCTGCTGACCGGATACGCCGGCCTCGGCGCGCAATTGGCCGTCGGCGATTCCGTGAGTGGTGCGTTTTCCTTGCTGAGCAAGCCGGTGACCATGGCGCAGTTGGTTGACCGGATAGAAGCGCTGCTGGCGGTTGCGGTGGCTGGCTGACCTGTTGGCGGTCGGGTGGCGCGTTCCCGGGGGCCGGCTTCCACACGGCGCGAATCGGGTTAGAATGCCGGCGGAAACGAAACCTGGAGGAAATTATGCAAGGTGTGGTGTTTACCGGCGAACGTGAGCTGGAACTGATGACCTTCCCGGACCCCACGCCGGGTCTCGCGGAAGTCGTGATCGAAATGAAGGCATCCGGCATGTGCGGGTCGGACCTGCACCAATACCGCCGGCCGAAAATCCAGGAGCGCAACGCCACCGGGTTTCAACCCAATCCGAACCCGACCATCGGCGGGCATGAGCCGTGCGGCGTGGTCGTGGCGATCGGGCCGGGGGTGCTTCCGACCGAGGCCAGGATCGGCCAACGCGTCATGGTGCATCACTACCAGGGCTGCACCCAGTGCGGCCATTGCCGGTCGGGCTGGCAGCAGCTTTGCCAGGAAGTGCCGGTGAAGGTTTACGGCAACAACGCGCATGGCGGGCACGCGAAGTATCTGCAGGTACCGGCGAACACGTTGGTTCCGTTGCGTGAGGAACTGTCGTTTACCGCCGGGGCGGCGATCGCCTGCGGGTCCGGCACGGCCTATGGCGCGCTGCGCCGGATGAACATCTCCGGGCGCGACACCATCGCGATCTTTGGGCAAGGGCCGGTTGGGTTGGCGGCGACTCAGTTCGCCAAGGCAATGGGGGCTCGGGTCATCGCGCTGGATATCAATCCGCAACGGTTGGAACGTGCGAAGGAATTCGGTGCGGATGACGTGGTCAATCCGGGATCGAACGATCCGATCGAGGCGATCAAGGAACTCACCGGCGGGCGTTATGCCGACCTGACGCTGGACACGTCTTCGAATTCCGAGGCTCGGCTGAATGCGATCCGCAGCACCAAGGTGTGGGGGACGATGTGTTTCGTGGGTGAGGGCGGCGACGTTCATATCGAGGTCAGTCCGCATCTGTTACGGCGGCAGTTGACGCTGGTGGCGTCTTGGACGTTCTCCAACATGATCCAGGCGGAGTGCGCGGATTTCTGCGTCGAACGGAAGGTGGATGTGGACGCGTTGTTCACCAATCGCTGGACGCTGGATCAGGCGGATGAAGCCTACAAGCTGTTCGATAAGCAGTCGGACGGCAAAGGCGTGTTCCTGATCTGATGCATAACGACGTCGCCTGGCTATACAGGCAGGCGGCGGCGCGCGGGCTGATCGTCGGCAGTGCGGGCAACGTGAGTGCCCGGACTCCGGACGGGATGGTGATAACCCCGTCCGGCGGCGACCCGGAGACGGTGACGGCGGCGGATTTGGCTTCCGTTACGCTGGACGGAGCGGCACTGGACAACGCTGTCGCATCCAGCGAATGGGCGATGCATGCGGCGGTTTACCGTGAATGTCCGGAGGCGGGATTCGTCGTTCATACCCATGCAGATGCCTGCACGGCGTTGGCGTGTCTGGGATCGGGATTGCCGGCATTTCATTACATGGTCGAGCAGTTTGGCGGCGCGGATGTGCGGTGCGCGCCTTACGTGACGTTCGGGACCCTGGCTTTGGCGTGGCACGCGGCGGCGGCGATCCGCGGCCGGAGTGCTTGTCTGCTGGGTAACCATGGCATGATCGTGTGTGCCCCGGCCGCGCAACAGGCGTTGTCCCGGGCGGTGCTGCTGGAAACGTTGTGCCGGCAGTATTTGCTGGCATTGTCGGCGGGGACGCCTCGACTGCTGACAGAACAGGAGATGTTGGATGCGCGGGAGCGGTTCAAGACGTATGGGCCGCAAGGCGCTAACCATCATGGCCGTGTTTGAACCGTCCCTCTGCCCCCGGCCGTAGATGCGCGGATGGCCGGGACACGAACCGCCGTCTGTCCGATCCCGGATTCCTGATCGCGGTTTGCCTCCTGAACATCCTGCTGCGGCTGCCTCTGCTGGCACTGGACGTGGTTCCGACATCGGATTTCGAGTGGTATTTCGATGCCGCCCGTTCGATCGCGGCGGGCGAGGGGTTCGCGGACAAGGGGGTGCTGACCGCGTTCTGGCCGGTGGGGTGGCCCGGCTTCCTGGGTGGATTGTTGCGGTTGTTCGGTCCCCATGTCTGGGTTGGGCAGAGCGCCAACCTGGTTCTGTCCACTTGCGTCATCTGCCTCATGAGGAGTGCCGGAAAACGGCTTTTTCCCGGTAGTCCGTTCTGGAGACTGGGAATTCTGCTGATCGCGGTCTTTCCAAATCAAATCGCGTATGTTCCGCTGATGTCGGTGGAAGTGTTCTTCGAATGTCTGCTGCTGCTTGGGTTTGTGCTGATGATGTCTCGGTCGGGACGAATTTTGGCGGTGTCGGGTTTGGTGTTCGGAGTGGCTGCGCTGACGAAGACTCAGGCGCTGTTCGTGCCGGCGGTGTTGGGATTGCCGCTGTTGGCTGGCGGTCTTGGGCGATGGGTCAGGACCGTGGTGCTGACCGGTGTGACGATGGTCGCGGTCATCCTGCCGTGGACGGTGCGGAATTACACGGTGTTCCATACGTTCATTCCGGTTTCGACGAATGGCGGCTACACGCTGCTGACGGGCAACAACCCGAGTGCGCAAGGTCGTTACACCTGGGACGATCCTCTGGTGGCCGATCTGTCGAAGGCCCCCGAGGATCAGGTGGCCATGGATCGCGTTGCGCAGGGCAGGGCATGGGGGTGGATCAAGGCTAATCCAGCGGACTTCGTCAGACTGATTCCGTTGAAGATCTGGCGGTTGTGGTCCGGCGATGGAGAAGCGGAATGGCTTTATCAGTCGGGTTACGCTGGATATGAGGCGCACGCCTGGATGTTTCGCGCGGTGCGGCTGGTCAATCAGGTGTTTTATTGGCTGCTGCTGGGGCTGGCGGTCGCATCGGTGCCCGGGATGTGGCGACAGCGAAAGTCGTTACCGGTGTGGTGCTGGTCGGGTTGGATGGTCATGGGGTATTTTACGGTGATCTCGGCGGTGTTTTCAGGGCAGTCGCGGTTTCATTTCGCGTTGATGCCGTTTGTCGCGCTGTACGCGGCATGGTGGGTAACCGAGCGGCTGGGTGGGGGCAACTCAGGGGCCATTGCTCCGGGCCAGGAAGCCGCCATCACCCGGCAGGGCCGTCCGAACTGATTTTCCCGGCCCTGGCAGCGGCGTTATCGCGTCGGCATCTCGTCGCCCGCACATGGCGTTACACTGCCGGAGCGGGCCATGAGCCCGCGGATGCATCGTATGAAAGAATCAGCCCCATGCCCCTGGACCTCACCGGCCGCACCGCCCTCGTCACCGGCGCCTCCCGCGGCATCGGTGCCGCCATCGCGCTCGCCCTGGCCGGCGCCGGGGCCACGGTCGCGATCAACTATCGTGAGCGCACCGCCGAAGCCGCAACCGTCGCCGCCGCGATCACCGCCTCCGGCGGCCGGGCAACCATCGTCCAGGCCGATGTGTCCAACGGGGAAGCCGTCGCCGCCATGGTCGAACATGTCGGCCCCATCGACATCCTGGTCAACAACGCCGGCATCGCCC
>JAYUEJ010000182.1:0-6672 GCA_043739265.1 Rhodopila sp.
CGGGAGCTGTGCGCGCGGATGATGCGAATCCCGCCTCTGGTGCAGTGGATCAGCAAACGCATCATGCGGACGGCCGTGGACGGCACGCTGGAAAACACCATGGTGCTGACGTCAAACGCCAGCCCCATCCTGCAACATTCCGAAGACGCGAAAGAAGCCCGCCGAGCGTTCCTGGAAAAGCGGCAGGGGCAGTTCAAGGGCGCCTGACGATAATCCCGGAGGCGTTGGCCCGCGCAGTCACAGGCGCGGGCACCGTGGTAAATACGGCCGGCCAAAAAAAGACGCATGGAGCCGCGAAATCGTTCCCGCAAAAATGCCGAAAGTCGCGCTTAGGGCGGCCGTTACGGACTGGATAGGCAGTTTTTTTGAAGGCAGATGAACGCTGATCAGGGGGATATCGTGCGCCGTCGCCAGGCGAATGGATGTGGGCTTGATGAACCGGCCATTCGCCTCTCGGACGGCGATCGGCTGGCCCCTTTGGCGATCCTGACATAGGCTGGACCCGGCCCACCGCGGACAATCGCCAACTTATGCCCAGACCGCGTCCAACCGCATCGGCGTTCATCCCGCTTCTCGGCGTTCATCCGTCTGCAAAAAAAACACCCGAGCGGCCGGACACGGGCCGTGGCGTCGGGTGAAGGCCTGGCAGTCAGGCCTTTGTTTGCATAAGGCGTCGCCTACCGGAACATAAATTCCTTGTAGCCGCCTTTGGCGACTTCGTCGGTCTTCCGCCGAAAATGCACGCCGTTGCCATTGTAGCCCAGGACGCGACGCACGGTCCGGCCCTCCACGTTACGGTTCACGCCGGTTTGCCAGGAATCGACTTTGGAGGAGAGCAACAATTCCGCCGCCTTGATCACGGTCTGGGTCCACGCGTCCACCTGCTCCGGCCTTGTCTCCACATGCGTGTAGTTGTGTTCCCTCATGAAACGCAGAATGCCGGTCTGGAATTGCACGCTATGTTCGATGGCCTGCGGAATATTGCCGCGCGCGGTGTGCGGACCCAAGACCATCATCATGTTGGGGAAGCCCTCGGCCAGCATGCCGAGATAGGTGCGCGGGCTCTCGGCCCAGGCATCCTTCAGCCGCAAGCCGTTCGAGCCACGGACATCGATGCGATCGAACGCCCCGGTGACGGCATCGAAGCCGGTGGCGTAGATCAGGATGTCGAACTCGTAGTCCTGCTTCTTCGTCCTGATGCCATCCGGTGTAATGCACTCGATTGGCTCGTCGTTGAGCGTATCGACCAGCGTCACGTTGTCGCGGTTGTAGGTTTCGAAATAGTCGCTCTCCAGCGGCACGCGACGGGTAGCGAACCCATGGTCCCTGGGAATCAACTTCTCCGCCACATTCGGATCCTTCACGCGCTGGCGGATCTTATTCGCGATGAATGCGCTGATGGCGGCGTTGGCTTCCTCGCTGACTCCAATGTCGCGGAAATTACCCAACCAGATGCCGAAGCCGGGTTCGGCGTACAGCTTCTCCCAGAACGCCTCGCGCTCTTCCTTCGGCACCTCCAGAGTCTTGCGGGGGTCCGCCTGGTGGATGAACCACATCGGAGTCGACGCGCAAAGAGCGTAAATCTCCTCATAGCGCGCCTTGATCTTCTCCATTTCCTCCTTAGTGATCTTGGAATTGTGCAACGGCGCGGCCCAGTTCGGACGCCGCTGGAAGACGGTGAGCTGCTTAGCCTGCCTGGCAATTTCGGGAATCGCCTGGATGGCTGTGGCGCCCGTACCAATGATGCCGACGCGTTTACCGGAAAAATCCACCGGCGTGTGCGGCCAGCGCGCCGGGTGATAAGCGGGGCCTTTAAAGCTGTCCCGGCCCGGAATGGCGGGCAGGGTGTGGGCAGAGAGGATGCCGACGGCGGTCATCAGAAACCGCGACGTTGCCTTCTGGCCGCTTTCAAGGGTCACGTTCCACTGGTTCGCCGCCTCATCCCAGTGCGCGGCGGCAACCGTGCTGCGGAACTGCATGTCCCGGCGCAGGTCGAACTTGTCGGCGACATGGTTCAGGTATTCCAGCGTGTCGGGCTGGGGAGAGAAATTTTCCTTCCAGTCCCATTCCTGCATCAACTCCTTGGAAAACTGATAGCCGTAGGTCCAGCTTTCGGAATCGAAGCGGGCGCCGGGATAGCGGTTCCAGTACCAGGTGCCGCCGACATCCGTCCCGGATTCGAAAACCCGAGCCGTCATGCCGAGTTCGCGCAGGCGGTAGAGCATGAACATACCGGAAATCCCGCCGCCGATGACGATCGCGTCATAGTCCGCGGCCCGATCCTGGCCAGGCCGTTCGGCCATAACGTTTGTATCCGGCATGCTGTGTTTCCCCCTTTGAGGCGCGCCGCCAGAGTCCGCGGCGCTTCCCGTCAATCAGCCGGATTTCTCAATCAGCCGCTGACCGTTCCATAAGTGTCAAAGCTACCGCTTCAACGGGATATGCCGCAAGGCTGGGGCGACAGGTTGGGGAGGCAGGGCAATCGGGTGAAGGGAGGAGAGGCTGGCGCCACCGGCATTCCTAAAGCGTCATGACCGGACCTGTCCCGGTCACCTACGCATTGCGATGCCGAACCAGGCAAAGTCCTTGTTGACCGCGCGAAGGTTCGTCGATTTTGTTTGGCTATTATCAGGTTAGTTGTTGGACCGGGGTTGTTTCACCTTCGTGAACAACGGCGGTTCGTTCGTGCCGCGTGCAAGAAAATAATCAAGCGAACGCGGAGTTTGCGGAGTGCGTGCGGAGTTTCGCGGAGTTTAAATGTTTCTTCCACGGCACGCGGCACACGGCACGCGGCACGCGGCACGCGGCGCATCGGTTCGCATCGGTTCGCAGCGGGGCAGGGGCGGGGGCGCCTGGCAGGCGGCGACCATGAAGCTGCCACCGGACCCGGGGATGGGATCCGGACTCTACTCCGCGAAACTCCGCACGCACTCCGCAAACTCCGCGTCCGCTTGATTACTTTTCCATCCGCCACACCGCAACCACCAGCCGCGCCCTCCGCCATCACGCCACGGCTCGATGCAAAAGCGGAGCGATCGTTCTTGGCACAGAGAGGGGGCGTCGCCACGGCACGCCGCACCGTAGGTTCACCTTGTCTCGGCAGGTCCAACAGATAACGCCATAAGAGCCTTTTGTTTCGTCATACCGTCGATATGAAGTTTTAGCCCCGCCAGCCGGCTTCGAGTGGAACACCCGGATTACCAAAGGCCCGCGGACATGGAGCATCTGCTGGACAGCTTGCGGTTGGCCGGGTTCACGCAGTGACCAGCACAAGTCTTGGCCGCCGGGAATTACACGGTTCGTACGCCCGCGACTTCTGTATCGACACACGCGTTCTCCTTCGCGAACAGTGCGTCAAATTGTTGTGTCTCAGTTAAGCGGAGCATTCCGAAACCCATTTTTCTTATTTGTGTTTATTTGTGTGCATCTGTGTTAAAACAGTCTTGCTTGTCTGACAAAACATATCCGCTCAAAAAATCAGCGCCAAGAATGCACCGTAACGTTATTTTTTATGCTTACGTCCAGGACGTAAAAAACCTCCGGGCACATAGCGTGGTAAAGTTCACAGCGAAACGCGTGATGCAGCCGGGATGCAAACCGCGCGTCGAGCCTGGCGGGTTCCAGAACACCGTTGGCGCAAAGCCAGCGAACACGGCTGTTCGCCACTTGCCCGCCCCCGGATATGATGGTCACCTTGCAACCCCCGGGGAAACACAAGGAACCGCCCATGCCCACCTTCCGCGCCCAGACCCGAACCTGGCTGGAGGAAAACTGCCCGCTCGCCATGCGCAGCTTCATGCCGGAAGCCGAACAGGTGGCCGGCGGAAAACGCGCCGAATACGTGCGGCCGGAGCAGAAACAATGGCTGGACCGCATGGCCGCCAAAGGCTGGACCGCCCCCGGGTGGCCAACCCAATACGGTGGCGGCGGCCTGTCCAGCGAACATGCCCTGATCCTCGAAGAAGAAATGCAGGACCTCGGCTGCCGCATCCCCCTCCGCGGCATGGGCCTCTCCATGCTCGGCCCCGTCCTGCTGGAATATGGCACGGAAGACCAACGACAAACTCACATCCCGCCGATCGTGCGGGGGGAAATCCGCTGGTGCCAGGGGTATTCCGAACCCGAGGCCGGGTCCGACCTCGCCAGCCTGCGCACCCGCGCCGTCCTCCAGGGCGAGCACTTCCTGGTCAACGGCCACAAAATCTGGACCTCCAACGCGCACCATTCCGACTGGATCTTCTGCCTCGTCCGCACCGACCCGGCGGCGAAAAAGCATGAGGGCATCAGCTTCCTGCTGATCGACATGGCCGACCCGGGCGTCCGTGCGCGGCCGATCCGACTGATCAGCGGCGCCTCGGTCTTCTGCGAAACGTTCCTCGAAAATGTCCGTGTTCCCGCCGGCAACCTCGTTGGTCCGCTGAACAAAGGCTGGACCATCGCCAAACGCCTGCTGGAGCACGAACGCAAAGGCATCGGCGGGATCGCCGCGCGCAATGCCGCCCGGTTCGAAATTCCTCTTGAAGCGGTGGCGAAACAATTCGCCGGCGAACAGGACGGAGAAATCGCCGACCCCATCCTGCGCGACCGGGTCGCTGCCTATTCCATGGACGCGCATGCGTTCCAGCTCACCCGACGCCGTGCCGCCGAGGAAGCCGAATCCGGTGCCCCGCCTGGCCCGCTGTCGGCGATGTTCAAGCTGCAAGGCACCGAACTGAACAAACGGCGGTATGAGATGCTGTTGGAAGCCGAAGGGTTCCAGGGCCTGGGCTGGGAAGGCGAGAGCTTCACCCCGGATCAACTTCGTTTCACCCGCGAATGGTTGCGTTCGAAAGCAAATACGATTGAGGGCGGAACGTCCGAGGTCCAGTTGAACATCATTGCCAAGCGCGTGCTTGGTCTGCCGGATTAGACCAATGACATTGATACTGACCGAAGAAGCCCGGATGGTGCGCGACTCCGCGCTGGATTTTTTCCGCGAACGCAGCCCGATCACCGCTTTCAGAAAATTACGCGACGATAACGACCCTGACGGCTTTTCCCGCGACCTGTGGCGGCAGATGGCCGAACTCGGCTGGACCGGATTTCTGGTCGCCGAGGACGACGGCGGCTCCGGGTTCGGCATGACCGGACTGGCACAGGTGATGGAGGCCGCCGGGCGCACCCTTGCCGCCACGCCGCTGCTTTCGACCGCGCTGCTGGGCGCCTCGCTGCTGTCCGCGGGCGGGACCGCGGCCCAAAAGGCCGAATACCTGCCGCCCCTGTTGGCCGGCGAGCACATCCTGGCGCTGGCGCTGGAGGAAGGCACACGCCACGCCCCAACCCGGGTTGCCCTGACGGCCGAACGGGATGGCGCGGGATACCGTCTGAACGGTCAAAAAACGTTCGTTCTCGACGGCCATATCGCCGACACGCTGATCGTAGCCGCCAGAACCGCCGGCGGATTGACGTTGTTCCTGGTTCCCGGCAACGCCGCCACGCGCACCCGCCTGACCATGGTGGACAGCCGCAACGCCGCGCTGATCCGCCTGGACAACGTGGCGGTCGGCCCCGAAGCTGTGCTGGGGCAGGTGGACAGCGGGGCCGGTCTGCTCGACCTCGCATTGGACCGCGCACGCGCCGGCCTGGCGGCGGAGATGCTGGGCAGCGCGCAGGAGGCATTCGATCGCACCGTCCAGTATCTGAAGGAACGCAAGCAGTTCGGCGTCGCGATCGGCAGCTTCCAGTCGCTGAAACACCGCGCCGCGGCAATGTTCTGTGAGGTGGAGATCACCCGTTCGGCTGTCCTGGCGGCTGCCTCGGCGCTGGATCAGAACAGCAATGATGCGGCTGCGTTGGTCGCGCTGGCCAAAGCCAAGGCCAACGAAACCCTATATTTATGTGGCAACGAAGCCGTGCAGATGCACGGCGGCATCGGCATGACCGACGAACACGAAATCGGCTTCTTCATGAAAAGAAGCCGTGTCGCCGGGGCCAGTTTCGGGGACACGCGCTTCTGCCGGGACCGTTACGCACACATTATGGGATACTGACCGGCAGCTTGCCGCTGTTCTTAGGAAATCGCCTGTAGATGCGGCCGTTCCGGCTGGCTTTCGGCACGCGTCAGATGGCCCAAAAACACCGTGGAAAACCGCCGCGCGGTGTTGGCCGAGACTTTTCTGTGGAGCGATTGCCAGCGTTCGCGGCGTTCCTCCAGCTCCATGGACAGGCCGATATGCATCGCCTCGGCGATCTCATCGGAATCGTACGGGTTGACGATCAGGGCTTCGCTTAATTCCTCGGCCGCGCCGGCGAAACGGGAGAGAATCAGGACCCCTGGATTGGCGGGATCCTGTGCCGCGACGTATTCCTTCGCGACCAAATTCATGCCGTCGCGCAGAGGCGTTACGACAGCGAGACGAGAAAGCCGGAAAAACCCCGCCAGCGTATCGCGCTTCACCGCTCGGGTCATATAACGCAGCGGGGTCCAGTCGAATTCGGAATAGCGGCCGTTGGTATCGCCAACGAGACGATCGAGTTCGCGTCGAAGCCGCTGATAGGCGCCCTGTTCCTCCCGCGATCGCGCTGCGATCTGGAGGAAGCTGACCTGTCTGCGATGCTGCGGGTAATTCGCGAAAAATCGGCCGATCGCCTCAAACCGGTTGATCAGGCCTTTGGAGTAGTCCAGGCGGTCCA
>JAYUEJ010000183.1:0-6672 GCA_043739265.1 Rhodopila sp.
GTTTCCGGTGTGACCGGCATTGTCACGAAGACGGATTTTCGCTCTGAGCGGGCGGTGGTTGGCCATCGGCTGACGCGAACCCTGTCCGTTTGCCGCGCGTACTGTCGATCAGTGCCTTCGCGACGCCCATGACCGGCACACTCACCAGGGCCACCCCGATCCATGGATACCCTGCAATCGTCACCCCGACCGATGCGACAATCGCCAGTACTGTCGAGGTAAATCCGAGCCAATGGCCTCTTCGCGCGTCGGCCCGGGTGTAGTCATGCGCGCGTTTGTCTTCCTCAACCTGCGCGGCCTGCAGATGTTCGGCCATTGTTATCAAGCGGTCGAAGGCTCCGGGTAAAACCTTCTCGAACCGTTCGATTGCTTCTGGCGGCGGGAATTGTCCCTGCCAGAGCCGTGTTTGCTGGACCGAGGCACCCGCTAACGCGATATGGGTTTCGCCTATATCCACTTGGCCGCCAGCGTACGGTAATCCTGACCCAGTCGCGCCCAATACCTGCAAAACCAGTCCGGGCGGCAAAAGTCTCGGGAGGGCGGGATCGGCCTCATGGGGTAGGCTGGCGGGCTCGATCTTCCGGGACGTGGGTGGGGCCTGGTCCGACATCGGAAAATTGCGACGCCGCCTGATTCAGATATCCGCCAACGATGGCGAAAGTCTGAGCAACGCTGCGCCGGCTGCTATACGCGCCATAAGGCGCTGGAGCGGCATACAGACCGGTCGGCGCGGCCAACCCAGCCCAAAAAGCAGACCAAAATGTCGGACTCGTTCGCATTGGAAATTACCCTTGTATGTCAGCTTCCAACAGGCGGTTATCATACGCGAATAGTGCATGATTGTCCAAGTCGAAGGTGCAGGGTGCGACATAAACGAGACCTTATTGGCAAAACCTTGCCAAAAGGTTAACGCGACTGCCCGTTTCTACGGCCCCCGGCGCTTTTTCCCTCCGCCCCGCCGCTTTGACGGATCGTAGCCACCGCCGCCCGGCCCCATCGGCTCCGGGTCCTGACGGCGTTTCGGACGCAACAACGCGCTCGCCATCGGAGGTGCCGGCAGGCCGAGGTCCAACGCTTCCAGGCGCTTGATTTCGTCGCGGAATCGGGCTGCCTGCTCAAATTCCAGGTTCGACGCGGCGGCGCGCATGCGTTTTTCCAGATCGGCGATCGATGCTTTCAGGTTCTTGCCGACGAACTCGGTCGTATCCGAATCCTTGATCGGCGAGACTGTAACGTAATCCTGCTCGAACACGCTTTGCAGCACGTTGCCGATCTGTTTTCGAATCGAAACCGGGGTGATGCCGTTCGCCTCATTCCAGCTTCGCTGCTTGTTGCGGCGCCGATCCGTCTCTTCGATGGCGGCACGCAACGAACGCGTCATCGTATCCGCATACAGCACCACCCGACCATCCACATTTCTCGCCGCTCGGCCGATCGTCTGGATCAGCGACGTCTGCGAGCGCAGAAAACCTTCCTTGTCCGCATCCAATATCGCGACCAGCGAGCATTCGGGAATATCGAGTCCTTCGCGCAACAAATTGATGCCGACCAGCACATCGAACACGCCAAGCCTCAGGTCGCGGATGATTTCGATCCGCTCGAGCGTATCGATGTCCGAATGCAGGT
Organism: Rhodopila sp.; assembly: GCA_043739265.1. GTDB lineage: Bacteria > Pseudomonadota > Alphaproteobacteria > Acetobacterales > Acetobacteraceae > Rhodopila. The sequence goes on from JAYUEJ010000183.1 coordinate 1,627, forward strand.
AACGAACCTTGACACCCTGTTCGGTCATATAGTCGGTGAGTTCCTCCGCCATCCGTTTCGTCAGCGTTGTAACCAGGACACGTCCACCGGCGGCCGCGACGGTTTTGCATTCGTACAACAGATCATCGACCTGATGCTCCACCGGACGCACTTCGGTGATGGGGTCGATCAGGCCGGTGGGGCGGATCACCTGTTCGGCGAAAACGCCAGCCGTGCGCTCCATCTCCCACGGGCCGGGCGTGGCTGAAACGAACACGGTCATGGGCCGGAAACGCTCCCACTCCTCAAACTTTAGCGGCCGGTTGTCGATGCAGGACGGCAGGCGGAAACCGAACTCCGACAGCACGGTCTTGCGGTTAAAGTCGCCTTTATACATGCCGCCGATCTGCGGCACCGTGACGTGGCTTTCATCGACGATCAGAAAGGCGTTCTCCGGCAAGTACTCGAACAGCGTCGGCGGCGGGTCGCCGGGTTCCCGTCCGGTCAGATAGCGGGAGTAATTCTCGATCCCCTTGCACGATCCGGTGGTTTCCATCATTTCGATGTCGAACATCGTGCGCTGTTCCAGCCGCTGGATTTCCAGCAGTTTGCCTTCGATGGTCAACTGCGCCAGCCGTTCCTTCAGCTCAATCTTGATGTCGCGCACCGCCTGCGCCAGCGTCGGGCGTGGAGTCACATAGTGGCTGTTGGCATAGACGGTAATCTCTTGCAGTTCGGTGGTCTTTTCGCCGGTCAGCGGGTCGAACTCATGGACGGATTCGATCTCATCGCCGAACAGGGTGACGCGCCAGGCACGGTCCTCATAATGGCTGGGGAAGATATCGACGATCTCACCGCGCAGCCGGAAACAGCCGCGGGTGAAAGAGGTATCGTTGCGCCGGTATTGCAGATCGACCAGCGCCTTGGCCAGCTTGTCGCGATCGATCTTACCGCCGACCGCCAGCTTCGCCACCATTTTGGAGTAAGTCTCGACCGACCCGATACCGTAGATGCACGAGACGGATGCCACCACGATGACATCGTTGCGTTCCAGCAATGCCTGGGTGGCGGCGTGGCGCATCCGGTCGATCTGTTCGTTGATTTGGGAGTCTTTTTCGATGTAGGTGTCGGTGCGCGGAACGTAGGCCTCCGGCTGATAATAGTCGTAATAACTGACGAAATATTCCACCGCGTTGTCGGGGAAGAAGCTTTTCATCTCGCCATAGAGTTGTGCGGCCAGGGTCTTGTTGGGGGCCAGGACCAGGGTCGGTTTCTGGATCGCCTCGATCACCTTGGCCATGGTGAAGGTTTTGCCGGACCCGGTGACACCCAGCAGGACCTGATCGCGGTCCAGGGCGGTGATGCCGCGCACCAGTTCCTTGATCGCCGCCGGTTGGTCGCCGGCGGGTTCGTATTCCGAGACAACCCGAAGCGGTCGCGTCATCGGCTTGGCCGGCTGCTTTTGCGGCATGAACAAGACCGGCGGCGGGCGTAAAAGGGTTTGGGACATCTTGCGGCTCCTGAACCCCGAAGATGGGGTCTGCCGGGGGAACCGTCGAGGGGCGGCGCGGCCCTCTTATCGGGTTGGGTTCCGTTATTCAGTTACCAACGCTGACATTCCGGTTGTAGAACGCTGCGGAAGCTGCGGCGCGGCAGCCGATTCAGGACCGGAACCAGGATGCTGAGATTCTCGAAGACGACCACCGGGACGGTGCTGTTTGCGCTGGATGCCCTGCTGATCCTTGCCGTTTGGCCTGTGGTTCTGTGGGTTTCACGGCCGGATGTTCTATCCTTGTTCATGCTGCCGACGGATTCACGCGGTCTGGATTACCCGGTCCTGGATCTGCTGCTGTTGTTCGCGATGGGGATGTACCGGCGGGATGCGATCCTGGAGGCTGGACGATCGCTGACCCGCGTGCCGCTGGTGGTCGGGATGGGGTCCGGGCTGGCGATCCTGGTGTCCCTGGTTCAGCCTTTGCTGGTGCCCTCGGCCGTGCTGCCGGGCGGGCGCGACCAGGCGATGCTGTTCGGCCTCGCGGTTGTCACCTTCACGTTCTGCGCGTTCCTGGCGCGGTTGATCATCGACGTGATGGTCCGCCGCCATGTGCTGCGCCGCCGCCTGCTGATCGTCGGGGCCGGCCAGCGCGCCTGGGACCTGCTGCATATGCTGGGCCGGGAGGGCACCAGCCTGCACGACGATGTCACGTTGGTGCATGGCATCGAGGAGGCGGTCGATCCCCGATTGCTTGCCGAACGCGCCGACCGGATCTTCTGCCCGCCGGCCTTCGACATCGCCATGGTGGCCCAGCGGGTGGATGCCGACCTGATCATCGTCGCCCCGGACGAACGCCGCGGCATGAACCTGGAACGCCTGCTGGACTGCAAGAAGGCCGGTTTCCCGGTCATCCAGTACCTGAGTTTCGTGGAGCGGGAGATCCGCCGCATCGACCTCAAACGCATGGAGCTGGGCTGGCTGGTCTATAGCGACGGCTTCACCTTCGGCAACCTGGACCGTTTCCTGAAGCGGGCGTTCGATCTGGCGGTCAGCTCCATCGTGCTGTTGCTGACGGCGCCGCTCATCCTGGGTGGCATGCTGGCGATACGGTGGGAAGGCCCCGGGGGGGTGTTTTACCGGCAGGAACGGGTCACTCAGGATGGCAGGGTGTTCTCGATCATGAAGCTGCGCACCATGCGGGTGAACGCCGAGGCGAACGGTGCGGTCTGGGCGGAAAAGCAGGACGACCGGATCACCCGGGCCGGCGCCTTCCTGCGGCGGGCGCGCATCGATGAACTGCCGCAATTGGTGAACATCCTGCGCGGGGACATGTCGTTTGTCGGCCCCAGGCCGGAACGGCCGATGTTCGTGAAGGAACTGGCGGAGCAAATTCCGCTGTACAACGAGCGCCACATGGTGAAGGCCGGCCTGACCGGCTGGGCACAGATCAATTACCCCTATGGTGCCTCGATCGACGATGCTCGGTCCAAGCTGAGTTACGATCTGTATTACGTGAAGAATTTCTCCATTCTGTTCGATTTCGTCATTCTGCTGCAGACCTTGCGTGTGGTGCTGTGGCCGAGCGGAGCGCGATGAGGGGGGAGCGGAAGAGCAGGAAGACGGCGATGAGGAAGTTCAGCGCGTTCCAGGCGACTCCGTTGGCGAAGGCGGCGCGATAGGACCCGGTCAGGTCGAAGATGACGCCGGACATCCATCCGCCCAGCGCCATGCCCATCAGGGTCATCATCAGGATGATGCCGACGCGTCCGCCGGCTTCATTCGCCGGGAAGCTTTCGCGCACGATGATCGCGTAGCTGGGGACCAGGCCGCCCTGGAACAGCCCGAACAGGGCGGAAATGACGTACAACGACGTCAGGCCGTCCGTCATCAGATACAGGGTCAGCGCGACCATTTGGGCAAATGATCCGATCAGCAGCGTCGCCAGCCCGCCCAGGCGATCCGCCAGCAGGCCCGATCCGATCCGGCTGACGATGCCAAATCCCAGCATCAGCGACAGCATTTCCGCGCCCCGAGCCGAACCGTAGCCGAGGTCGCCGCAATAGGCGACGATGTGGACCTGCGGCATCGACATTGCCACGCAGCAGGCAAGGCCGGCGACCGCCAGCAGGGTTTGCAGCACGCGGGGCGGCAGATTTATCCGATGCAGCGAGGCAGCCTGCGCGGGTGCTCCAGCGGCTCGGACGGGCGGACGGCTGCGCAACAGCAGCGCCAACGGCGGCATCGCCAACAGGCAGACCACCCCGACGGCCAGATGCGCGGTGCGCCAGCCGTGGGTTCGGATGGCGGACTCGATCAGCGTCGGCCAGACGGCGCCGGAGACGTAGTTGCCGCACGCACACAGGGCGACCGCGGTGCCGCGGCGCTTTTCGAACCAAAAAGAGATGTCGGCCATCAACGGCACGAAGGTCGCCGCGGTGCCGAACGTGCCGATCAGCAGGTAGGCGGCGGCGAACGACACCAGCCCGCCGGAGAGCGAGGCGAGGATGAAGCCGCATCCCAGAGATCCGGCGCCGATCAGGACCGGCAGCACGATGCCTTTGCGATCCGCCAGCTTGCCCATGATCACGCCGCCGACGCCGAAGCCGATCATGGTCAGGGTGAAGGGCAGGGACGCGGCGCCGCGTTCGGCATGGAACTCGGCCTGGACGGCTGGGAGTGCGACAACGACGGACCACATGCCAACGCCGCCGATCGCGGACAGCAGGACGGACACCGCGAGGCGGAACCAGGCGTAGGGGGAGTCGATTTCTCGGCGATTCATGGTTTTTTGCCTGCGTCCTTAACTCTTGCCGTGCTTCGCGCGCCCCGATCCGTCATGGCCAGGTTTGGCCGGGTTGTTTCAGCCCCGAAGCCTGACAGGTGGGGGTGAAGTCAGGTCTTCTCAAAGTCGATCCGCTCGACGACGGGCAGGCCTTGCAGGAAGCGGCGCAGGCAATCGAGTCCCAATTCGACCGCGCCCAATCGGACCCATTCGCGTCCACCCAGGATGCGGGAGCGGCGGAATTCGATCCGGTCGGCGGTGGATATGCCGATCCAGATGGTGCCGCCGAGGTCCATGCGATCGGCGCCCGAATCCAGTTCGATCAGCACCGCCAGGGCGTGGGTGGCGCCGGTGTGGGTGCGTGCGGCCGTGGCGACAGCCTCGATGGTGTCCTGATCCAGTTCGGGAGGCAGTTTGACGCCGAACAGTTCAGTCAGGTGGCGGGAGACGGTGCCGTGGCGGAACACTGTCTCGGCGCCGGGAAGGTGGGAAATCCGAGCGGCGATTTGGCCGCCAGTGAAGGTTTCCACCACGGACAGGGTGGCGTTGCGGTCGGCCAGAGCCTTCAGGGTTACGCCTTCCAGGGTCTGCTCGTCCTCGGCCATGATGAAGTTGCCGAGACGCTTCTTTACCTCGGCGGCGATGGGGGCGATCTTGCGGTGGACGTCGTCCATGTCGGTGCCGCGCACGGTCAGCTTGGTTTCGAGCTGCGGATAATGGGCGCGAAAGCCAAGTTTCACGCCGCCGGTGGGGTCGAGTGCCTCGACGCCGGCCAGGAGCTGGTCAACGT
>JAYUEJ010000184.1:0-6664 GCA_043739265.1 Rhodopila sp.
CGGCCGGTGACGACGGAGCCGTCAAAGCTGGTGTCGCTGCCGAGTGTTTCGTCGAGGAGGGAGGCGAAGTCTTCGCCCCGGAAATGGTCTTGCGCGGGCTCGTGGGCGCGCGTCGCGGCGGATAATGCCATGAGTTCAGTGTGTTCCGTTACGGATGGCCGAGCGTGTGCCTCGGTTATTGCCGTGGTGTGCGCGTTTCGGTGTGCGAAACGCGGCTTGCCCGCGTCCATCAAGGCGCGGGCCGGGTGAAGCGATGATGCGGCTGTAGAACTTTGATGCCACGAGGGTGAAATAATGCTTTCGTGATCGGTGTCAAGGGTGGCGCGTCACCCGTTTGCATCGGGGATCGCGCCGCCGTCGCTCTCCGTCAATGGCGGAGCGATCCCAAGTGCCAACGAAGCCGAAAGGCTTGGCCATATGTGTCGTGGTTCCGGTTTGGAAGCCCGAAAATCGCATGGTCATTGATTGGCGGCGATTGTTGGCATAGCGTTACACGTTAACGAGATGGAACACATGCACCTGCGGTCGTGGCGCGGCTACGCGATCATCTTTGCCCTTCCCGCTGCGGGCATCCTTTGTGCTTTATGGCTGCACTTCGCAACCAATCCACAGAATCCAGGCGAACTGGAAATGTCTCAGGCTAACATCGAAATGCTGACGGGTAATGGCGCTGGCACGGAGATCCACCGGCGGCTTCAGCGTGTGATTTCTACCAAGGGACCATTTGTCATTGTTCGAGGGCAGGGTGCGCTTAATACCGTCTCTGCGTTAAAGCGGCCAGTAGATTGGCGGGTTTCATGTGACGTTTTGGGGTTGCAATTCGAAATTCAACGTACGGCGTTCCCTTCCGCTGCCTCTTTGGAGATCATTGGACCCGCCAATTTTCTCGACCCGAAAGAGTGCGAAAGATTGACCCTGTTAACCGCAGGCTGGCTTGAACATCTGCTGTATGTTCGAGGTTCGGTGATCACCCTGGATGGTGATGCGCCCCCGTCATCCGGGGCGGCGTAGTCCTTGGCCGGTTTCACCTCGAACACGCAATCTGACAATGGAAACCACCCGAACGACCCTGGAGGCCTGCTCAAGTAGTGCCTCTTCGTATTGGGAATCGGCTCAGCCGATGTGCCGGTTTGGGGTTCGCGCGCCGTCACCTCCCGCTAATTTGGCTGCCCCGATTGTGACTTCGGGAGTTGATCGAGCCATTCGGAGTCCTGGAGATTCATCGCCGCAGCCAGTTCCTCGATTTGCCTGATCTGATCGAGCGTAAAGCCCCTGCCGCTTTTGATGCCGATCGCGATCAGTTCTTCCAGTGCTTCTCCGTACTCGTTGTATTCGACCTCTTCCGCCACATAAACGATGTCTTCCTTTGGCCATGTGGCTAACAGGTCATTGAACAGAACCGCGAATGCTTGTTGCAAGCGGTCACGTTGGGCGGCGAGGTTTGCCATCTGGTTTACCTTGGCGGATTGAGCGGCACGTTGATGGGATGCGCTGTTCGAATAGATAGACCATCTGGATTTACAATGACACGAATCCGGACATTGTCACGACTCCCCTCGACCCGCGTTCGGCCGTTCGATTGAACGCTGCGCGTTGAGGCGGGGTCGTTGGCGACGCTTTCGACTTCGTCAATGATTTTTTGGTCCGACCAGTCGGTTGGAAATTCGCTTTTCCCCGGTGTTCCGGTGCCTGGCCGGTGGCCGCCGACTTCGCCTTCCCCGTCCAGGATATGGGTGCGCCCGCTGGGGGTGACGCGAGCCTGAGGGACGGCATTTTGAAGCGGACCTGACTCTTTGGCCGCCGGCTGACTGATATTATTACTTGTGCCGGAGGACGACCGTAGTGACGGCGGTTCAGTCTGAACTGCCGGGCGCTTTGGTAAAAACTGCCTCCAAACGGCCACACCGGCCGCTCTGGTTGCCGCGATGCCGCCACCCGCGACACCGGCTGCGGCAATCCCGATGGCGGTTTCTACCGGATAGACCGGCCGGATCGCATCGCGAGGGGAATCCGAATGGGTTTGGCTTGGCTCCAACGCAGCGATCGTCGAGGGTTCGTTGGATCGGACCTGCGCGTCGTTAAGAAACCGGTGCCAGCGGTCCAGTCCGACCGTCTCCATCGCGCTTGCAAGATATTCGGCGGCATCCCGTAGCCCATCTGACAGCCTTGCGGTCAACGCCGCGGTGCGCAGGGACACAGCGACCGGATCGTTTGCTTCCCGGCCAAAAAACTGCCCGGCGAACTCGGCGCGATCCAAGCCGGCGCCTCGGCTCCAGGTGACCAGGAGCGTGTTGAGATTCGCGCGTGTCGCGGTATCGAGCCGAAGTTCCATCGGCGCACGCAACGCCCGGGGCAACGCGGCAATGGAAGCGGCGATGACGGCATCCACGCGTTGACTGAGGCTTTGCCCATCAGACGCCGCACTGTCGTTGTTGGTTGCCTCGCCTTTACCGCTGCCAAACCAGCCGTGTTGCTGGCGTCCTTGATCTTCCCAGCTCATCTCGTCTCAAACGATTGCATCGGATACGCTGATTACACCAAACCACCCGAAAATGCAAACAAAAAGAGAACAAATAGCGACTGCGCGGCAGCCTCCCTCGGCCGGGCCGACCTTCAGGGTTCAGGCCGCCACTGTCCAATCGGACGGAGCGGCTCGCCGGCGCCTCAATGTGTCGTGGATATCTGCTGGCATTACCGTCTGGGCTGCGGGCCGATTACCGCCCGGGCAACACAGGCCAGTGCTTCGTTCGTCCTGGACCGATCCGGATTTTGCGGGCCGCTTGTTATGCAAAATTCCTTGCCGAAAGTTGCCGCCGGGGATGACGACTTGCTGGCAAGCCTGATCGCCGCATAAAAATTTCACCCGACTCCCCCGGGATCGGAACGGTTGGATCGATGAAACGCCCCGGCACGCGGCATCGGCTTTATGCTTCAAGATAAAAGTCGGGTAACCCGAACCATACATCGCCAACATCGGGGTCACGTCCGGAGGCATGCCACTCGGCAATAACGGCATCGACGATCTCGGCCGGCGTTTCTCCGTAGCGTGTGATCCGCTCCCACGTTCCGGGGTGCTGAATTGACCCGATGATCGGATGCGCGCCTCGATCCAACAGGGCGATCAAAACTGTTCGTGTTGCGCTTTCCAGTGCATTGCCGGTCAGGCCGAAATCCTTACGTAAACTTGGAATAACCTGCCAAAGACCGACGGCGTCTCGTTCGAGTTCGTACGGATAGCAGTCCATCCATTCGTCAAGCGGGGTGCCGAAATAGGCGTGCGTGGGCTGGGTATTCATTGCATGTGGACCTTGAACGTGTCAGGGAGATCTGGGTGACTAACGTCAATAGCGGGGCCATTTTTCGGACTGATTCTTATACCGAACTCAGATTTTCGGACTGATTTTTATACCGAAAAGTGAGCCGTCGAGAGGCTTATACCATGTTCCAAGATAACCTGGTTTTTTGATTGGTGTGGCGCCCTTTAGTAATCTGGACTCGATCGTTCGAAACTCCGGCTCCGTAACCGTTCGAATGGTAGTGCCCGCCCGTCCGAAGATAGTCCCGACGGGTTTACCACCCGGCGCTACTATATCCAGCGTCGACTCCGGTTTCGGCGGAGGTGCAGCGTCGCCTGGTTTCGCGGCGGCGGCCGGTGGCTGCCCGGGTAACAGTTGCCTCAACAACGCAGTGCCGGCGGGTCGGCCCGCGGCCGCCGCACCGCACGCAATACCCGCGGCGGCAACGCCGATCGCTGTCTCCAGCGGATAGACCGGCCGGATCGCATCGCTGCGAGGATCGGCGGGGGTGTTGCTTTTCTTCAACGTCGCGATCGTCGAGCGGGCGTTGGATCGGACCTGAGCGTCGTCAAGAAACTGATGCCAGCGATCCAATCCGATCGTCTCCATCGCGCTCGCGAGATGTTCGGCCGCATCTCGTAGCGCCTCTGGCGCGGCCGACATTCCGGCTGTCAGTGCGGCGGTATGCAGGGCCGTCACAACAGGATCGCCCGCGTTCCGGCCAAAGAACTGACCTGCGAACTCGGCTTGGTCCATGCTGCCGCCGCGGCTCCTGGTGATCATCAGGGCGTTAAGTTGGGCGCGGGTTTCGGGATCGAGGCGTAGCGCCGCGCCTGCTCGCAACGCTCGGGGCAGAGCGGCGATGGAACCGTAGATAACAGCGTCCATGCGGTGATCGAGGCTTTGCTGGTCGGACCCCGGGCTGTCGCCGTTGGTCGCCTCGGCTTTGCCGCTGCCAAACCAACCGTGGTCCTGGCGTCTCTGATCTTCCCAACTCATGTCGTAGATCTTGCCAGCCGACGCCAAGGCAACCGCATAGTGCCCTATATTATTTCTTTGCTGCCTCCGCCAGAAATCGGTCAAGTCGATCGAGCCAAGCGGACTCGACGAGTCCTATCTCGCCAGCCAATTCCATGATTTGCTGCGATTGTGCCACGTTCAGTCCTTCGGGATTCCGCAACCCCAAAGCGATCAGTTTTTCAAGAGCCTCACCGTATTCGCCGCATGTAATATAGGTTTTTACATAATTGAAGTCCTGCCCGGGCCATGTAACCGACAGACCTTGAAGCAGAGCAGCGAAGGTATCGAGGATGCGTTGATGGCTGGTTCGGTCCGGCATGGACTTCCCGGTCAGGGGTTTGCACACCGTCACCTCCTGTTAATTTGCCTGCCCCGATTGCGACTTCGGGAGTTGATCGAGCCATTTGGAACCCTGAAGATTCATCGCTGCCGCCAGTTCCTTTTCGCAACATATGAGGATAATGCTGACGGTAGCCAGGCCACGCCCTCAAGTGTTTCGATCGTTTTGGAACGGTCTGGATTTTGCGGCGATGTAACGACGTTCATCGATAATCTCCCACTGCTTCCGGGCCAAAGTCTCTTCCATTTTGTCCAAAGGCCGGCGCTGAGCATGGCACGCGCCTGATCGGCAAAGCGCGCCGTCTCGGGCTTCACAGGTCGATCCCGTCCTTGCGGATTTCGTGCATCAGCGGCGTGCGTTCCTGCCAGGAGCCGGCCGGGAAGAGAAACGCCTCAAAAAACGCGCCGCTGTTATCCAGGAATTCCTACCGCAAATCGGCCCGCCGGAACGGTTCCTCCATTCCCGGCGTCATCGACCGCAAGAACACGGCCACGTCGTAGTCAGAGTCCGTCTGGGCATCCCCGCGCGCACGCGATCCGAACAGGACCACTCGTTCAATCCGGTCGCCATAGAGCCTGGCCAGGGCGGCGCGGTAACGGCTCAAGACCCCGGTGTCGGAAGTGTCCGGCAGCATGGCCGGACGTTAGCACACCCGGGGTTCAGGCCGCCACTTGCAAACCCGCCGCGACGGTGAACGGCGCCTCGGTCTTCTCGTAAAGTTCGCCCAACGTCACGCCCGGTGCGATATCCACCAGCACCAGACCGTCGTGGCCCTTCGCCGTCACCTTGAACACGCCCAGATCGGTGATGACCAGATCGATCACCCCGGCACCGGTCAGCGGCAGGGTGCAGCGCTTCAGCAGCTTGGGTTTGCCGCCGGCGGTGTGTTCCATCAGTACCACCACCCGCTTAACGCCGGCCACCAGGTCCATCGCGCCGCCCATCCCCTTGACCATCTTGCCGGGGATCATCCAGTTCGCCAGGTCACCGTTCTCGGCCACCTGCAACGCGCCAAGTATAGAAATATTGATGTGCCCGCCGCGCACCATCGCGAAACTGGCGGCGCTGTCGAAGTAACTGGTGGTCGGCAATTCCGTCACGGTCTGCTTGCCGGCGTTGATGACGTCGGCATCTTCCTCGCCCTCGAACGGAAAATTGCCCATCCCCAGCATGCCGTTTTCCGAGTGCAACTGGATCGACATCCCCTCGGGAATGTGGTTCGCCACCAGGGTCGGAATGCCGATCCCCAGGTTCACGTAGAATCCGTCCTGTAGTTCCTGCGCCGCGCGGGCGGCCATCTGGTCACGGGTCCAGGCCATGTCTGTCGTTCCCCTAAACGCGCTTGCGCACGGTGCGTTGCTCGATGCGCTTATCGATCGTCGCCAGCTTGACGATGCGGTTGACGAAAACCCCCGGCGTAATGATGTGATCGGGGTCGATCTGGCCGGGTTCGACCATCTCTTCCACTTCCACCACCACGTTTTCCGCGGCCGTGGCCATCATCGGATTGAAATTCCGAGCCGTTTTGCGGTAGATCAGGTTGCCTTCGGGGTCGGCTTTCCAGGCGTGGATAATTGCCAGGTCGGCGCGCAGCCCGCGCTCCTGCACATACATCCGTCCGTCGAATTCCTGCTGCACCTTGCCCTCGGCGATCTGAGTTCCCGCACCGGTCGCGGTGAAGAACGCAGGGATGCCCGCCCCGCCGGCCCGGATTCGTTCCGCCAGGGTGCCTTGCGGGTTGAACTCGATCTCCAGTTCACCGGCCAGATACTGCCTGGCGAACGTCGCGTTCTCACCGACGTAAGAGCTGATCATTTTCCGCACCTGCCGCGTGACCAGCAGCAGGCCCAGCCCGCAATCGTCCACGCCTGCGTTGTTGGAGATGATGGTCAGGTCCTTCACGCCGCTGCCGCGAATCGCCTCGATCAGTGCGGATGGAATGCCGCACAGGCCGAACCCGCCGGACATGATCGTCATGCCGTCGCGCAGCAGGCCCGTCAGCGCCGCC
>JAYUEJ010000185.1:0-6658 GCA_043739265.1 Rhodopila sp.
CGGTCTCTGCATTCGGCGGTTCGGGTTGCAAACACGCCTTTTCGGCTGCGTGCGAAAACCGAGCCTGCGCCTTAGTCACGTTTGCTGGTGAGCCTCCAGAAGATCCAGCATGTCGGAGGCGTGCTCTTCCTCCACCGTCAAGATGCCTTCCAGCATCACTTTCGTTGCTGGGTCGTTATCGCCGAAATACCGAATCAGCTCCCGGTAATGATCGACCGCGATCCGTTCAGCTATCAGATTTTCCTTGATCATATCGACGAGGTTCGCACCCTCCGCATATTCTGAGGCGGAGCGGGACGCCAGCCCCTCGGGATTGAAGTTGGGTTTGCCACCGAGCTGATCGATACGCTCAGCGACGGACATCATGTGCTCTTGCTCTTCCTTCGCATGTTCGGCGAATTCGGCCTTGATCGCCTCGCTGGAAATGCCGGTCGCGGTGATGGCGTGCATCGTGTAGCGCAACACGCAAACGATCTCGGTGGCCAATACCGATTGCAGGATCTCGATCGTGCGATCGACGTCGCCGCCATAGGTCTTCGTGACCACGCCGTCGGAAAGGTTCCGCCTGGCGCGGTCCCGTAACGTCTTCACGTCGGACAGAAAGGGTTCGGATGATGCTGGTGCGCTTACGGCGGGCTTTGCCATGGGGTCATTCCTTTGCTCTGTTTCCTTCAGCGTCAGGTGGGGACACACTAGAAGCGTTGCCAGCGGACAAACCGGTTCGTGTTCGGGACCGCGCCAGCTTCCCACGCTGACCGTGATCGCCGTCGGAGGATAAAAGTGGAAATAATATTCAATCCGCTGCCGGATGAGGCGCTAAACCGGTTGCTCACCGACCACGTCATCGGCGTGAACTACGCCAGGACCGGCATCAGCGATTGGCATCCCGTCGGTTTTTTCCTGAAAAGTCCGCGCGGCGAGTGGCTCGGTGGCCTCACCGGTTCTATCTGGGGCGGCTGGCTGCATGTGAATTTTCTGTTTGTGTCCGAAACCCTGCGTGGGCAGCGCCACGGTACGCGGCTGATGGATGCGGCGGAGGCCATGGCGCAGGAGCGGGGCGCGTTTGGTGCGACGCTGGAGACTCATTCGTTCCAGGCGCCGGAGTTTTACGCAAAGCTTGGATACAGCGTTTTCGGCCGCATCGATGACTATCCACCCGGTCACGCGAAATTGTTTCTATCGAAACGGTTCGATCGCCCGGCCGAGATCGTAGCAGACTGAAACTAATGGTCCGCGAAATTTCACATGCTGAAGCGGTCGGCCATTTCTGGTAGCGACTCGTGTGAACGGCGGAATGACCACGATGCGAGCCGCAGGCGGCGTGCCGTTACAACAAAAATTTGCGACCGATCAATTGGGCCAGCACCGCCGGAGTCAACGGGTCGGTCGGAACTCGCAGAACGGGTGGTGCCGGCTTGATCGCCGCCAAACCTGCATCCGCCGAACTTTGTGATGCGGAAATCTTGGTTGGGGTGGAGGCTGGGGTCAGCGGAACCAAACCGGTGCCACTCAACCCGGACATCGCGTTAACCGACATGTCTTTTATCCCTGTCCGAAAATCCTGACATTCCTGGTTAAGGGCAAAACCCGTGCCAGAACGAACGCATTGATTTAGCGACAAATCGCTTCTTGCCACCCCGGCAATTTCTGCCGAACGGCAGCATTCAACCGGACATTTCTGCCGGTTCCGGATGGGCGAGATGCAACGAAGACAGCCGCTCCAGCGCTTGGGCGTCGGACAGGACCGCGGTCTTCTCGGCCACGCTCAGTGTTGGCCAAACCGTTTCGAGGGAGTTGGTTTCCGCCAGCTTCGCCGATCCGGTCAACAGCGCGACGTTCAACGGATCGATACCGGGGCGCCGGCCGGGCGGCAGCATCTGCCGGTGCGCGGCCATAAATGCCAGATCTTGCAGCAGCGTCGCAACACTATCCCGGATCGGATCACCCGCCGCTTGCTGGTAAAGCGCCGCCGCCCGCTGCAACACCGCGGGCGGGTGAACTTCCTCCGGAATAAGCAGCAAGCCGATGCGCCGAAGTCCGACCCCCAACGACCGCCTGCCGGTCCAGGCGGCCAGCGGCACCGCCAACGCCAGACCCAGCACGACCGGCAGCATCCATAACGCGAGATACGGCGACACCGCCCAGGCCCCGGCACCCAGCAGCAACCCCAGGGCGGTGTGCCGGCGATACAGACGCACGATGTCGCGCAGCGGGATACGCCCGTCATCGCGGCGTTGCGCATTCCATCCGGAGTCCCGCCCCAGCAGGATGGCGATCACGTCGATGGATTGCGTCAGCATCACTACCGGCGCCATCAGGCCGGCAATCAGGGTTTCCACCAACAGACTGGCGACCAGCCCAAGGACACCGCCGCAGCCGCGCCGCTGGTCGCGGCGGACCATGACCGTGATCACGCCGAACAGCTTGGGAATCATCAGCAGGCCCATCGTGCCGATGAACACCCACATCGCCCGGATTGGGTCGATCACCGGCCACTGCGGAAACAGGGCCTTGCCGGTGGAGGGAAAGTAATCGGTCGGGACGAACCGGGCCTGCAGCGCGATCAGCACCCCGCTCAACAAAAACAGCAGCCAAAGCGGCGCGGTAAGGTAGGAACCGATGCCCGTCAGCAAATGCATCCGGCTGACCCAGTTCAGCCCGCTGGTCGGCAATACCGCCATGTGTTGCAGATTGCCCTGACACCACCGGCGGTCGCGTATCGCCAGGTCCATCAGCGACGGCGGGCTTTCCTCATAGCTGCCTTCCAGCCCGGGCATCATGTGGATTGCCCAACCGCCGCGTCGCATCAGGGCCGCCTCGATAAAGTCGTGGCTCATGATATGGCCGCCGAACGGCTTACGGCCAGGCAACTCTGGCAATCCGGCCTGTTCGGCGAAGGCGCGGGTGCGGATCAGCGCGTTATGGCCCCAATAGTTGCCCTCGGCACCGTGCCACCAGGCGATACCGTGGGCGATGACCGGGCCATACACGCGCCCGGCGAATTGCTGCATCCGAGCGAACAGGGTGGAACCGCCGGTGATGATCGGAAGGGTTTGGATCAGGCCGACGTCGGCATGCGCCTCCATCGTGCGAACCAAGGAAATCAGCGTATCGCCGCGCATCACGCTGTCGGCGTCCAGGATCAGGAACTGCCTGTAGGCACCGCCGAACCGGCCGACCCATTCGGCGATGTTGCCGGCTTTGCGCGCGGTGTTCCTGGCGCGATGGCGATAGAATATCCGGTTCACGCCGCCGGTTCGATGACGCAGGTCGAGGAACGCTTTTTCCTCCTCCAGCCAGACTTCCGGCTGTGTGGTGTCGCTCAGGATGAAAATATCGAAGGTGTCGCTGGCGTGCAGGCGGCGCAACTCCTCGTCGATCGCCTCCAGCCCGGCCATAATGCGGCGGGGAGGTTCGTTATAGGTCGGCATCAAAAGTGCCGTGCGGCTGGAGAGCAGTGCACCCGGTGCGAGCAGGCGCCGGCCGCCACCCGCCAGGACGGAGATGAACCCGGCGATCGCGCTGGTGAACGACAACGCGATCCAGGCGAAGAGCGCCACGAACAGCGCCAGCATGAAGATCGCCAGCGGGGTGGCACCGTTGACGGCCAGAACGCGATACATCTCCCGCGCACCGAACCCGGTCAGACCGATCGCACCGCCGATCACCAGCAGGCGCCGCAATCCCATCGCCGCGGGCGACGACGCGAAATGGCCCGTCGGTGGCGGCGCCTGACGCAACGATTGCGTCGGCATCGACAATGGAGATTCGTCCGGCAGAGGCCGAAACGTCACCCTTTGGTCCACCGATAGACCCAGGTTTCGGTCAGCGGCTGATCCCCTTGCATCATCCGTGCGTGCAACTCCACCACCTTGCTGTCCTGCGTGTCGAGTTCAATGCTCACTCGCCAACCGCCGACGTCAGGGTTTGGTTGCGTGACGGCGCTAACAATTTTTCCTTTGTCGGTGCCGACATCGAGCGCGGGCGGGCTGTCCGGTTTCATCGCTTTCAGCGAATCGCCGACGAAATCGATAATGAACTGCCGATGCTTCTGGTCGAACGACAAACCGCACCGAGTTTGCATCGCCTGCGCCAGCTTGACTGCCCCCGGGGCGGCCCGGCCCCAGTGCAACCGGTAGTTCAACAGATATTCGCCGTTGGCGCGCAACGGGTCGCGCGGCCGCCAGAACGCGACCATGTTGTCGTTGACCTCGCGGTCACTGGGGATTTCCACCAGTTCCACCATCCCTTGGCCCCAGTCGCCGATCGGCTCCACCCACAGCGACGGACGTTTTTCGTAACGGCTCTCCAGATCCTGATAATCGACAAACGCCCGATTGCGCTGCATCAGGCCGAAGCCGCGCGGGCTGGTGTCCTGGAACGCGCTGATCTGCAGGTCGCGCGGGTTGGTAAGCGGTCGCCAGATCGCCTCATCGTGTCCGTTGCGAATCTGCAACCCGCTTGAATCATGCACCGCCGGGCGCCAGTCGTCGAAGCGAGCGCGGTCATTGGCGTCCAACAAGAACATGCTGGTCAGTGGCGCCAGACCAGCCTGAGCGATGTCGGTGCGGGGATAAATCGCGGTTTCGGTGTCGAAAACGGTGTCCTCGCCAGGCCGGATCGTGAATCGGAACGAGGCCGTGGCGCTCGGACTGTCCAGCAGCGCGTGGATAACGATGATGTCAGCGCCAGGCGACGGACGCTCAAGCCAGAATGAACGAAAGAGTGGAAATTCTTCCCCGCCCGCATCGGCGGTCTTGATCGCCATCCCGCGCGCGGACAGGCCATACCCCTGGCCTTTCGCGACCGCCCGGAAATAGCTGGCACCCAGGAAGGCGCATACTTCGTCGATGGGATCGGAATGATTAAGCGGATATAAAATCCGGAAACCGGCAAACCCCAGATCCCCGGTGGGGGGAGTGACTTTTTCGAAAGTGAACATATCCGGGCGGTACTTGATGGCCTCGGCCTTGCCGTCGGCGACCTCGTGGATCGCGACCCGATCATGGTAGATATAGCCGCGATGGAAGAATTGCGCGGAAAAGCGCCGGCCCTGACCAACCCAGTGCGTTGCGGCGGGATTGAACCGGATGCCCTGGTAAGCGTCGAAATCAAGATCCTTGAACGCCGGCGGCAGCTCCTTGTCAGGTGCCTTGAACGGTTGTTGAGCGAGCTGGCGCGCCAAGGTGCGCACGGTCGCGCCGTCGAAGGCAGTGGACTGCGCCGGCGGATCGGCTGCGACGGCATGATCGGCGGCGGCCAGCAGCGGCAGGGATGCACCGGCACCCAGGAAAACACGACGCAGCAAAAATCACCTCGGTATTGGGACGCCTGGAGATGGCACTGCATCATCACCAAACTGTGGCAGCATCCTGCACATTTGAGTGAGATCGGGCTTACGCCGGATCAATTTCCCTTTCGACCGCCGCCCCCAGGTCACGTTCGGCCACCGCGAGGTCATAGGCGGCCTGGAGATCGATCCAGAATTTCGCCCCAGTGCCGAAATACCGTCCCAGCCGCAGCGCCGTTTCCGCCGTCAGCGACCGGCGGCCGCGCACGATATCGCTGATGCGGTTCGCCGGAACCCGCAGCTTCAGCGCCAACGCGTTGGCCGTCAGGCCCCGAGCGGCCAGTTCGTCAGCCAGGGTTTCCCCGGGATGCGATGGCGGCAGGGTGACCCCGTCGGGGTAGTGGAAAACGGCGTCCTCGTCTGACCGAGAAGCCGGAGAGACAGCGCGAGCCATGACCATTTGATCCATGTCAGTGCGGGTCCACGATGTGAAGGTCATAGGCGTTTCCTTCGTAAAAGCGAAAATGGATGCGCCAGGGGCCATTCACGTCCACCGACCAGAAATCCCGTTTGTCACCTTTCAGCTTATGCAAACCCACGCTGTTCAACCCCGCCAGGGCCTGGAGGGTGAACGCGATGTCGATCTGCCGAAGCCGCCTGTATGCAAGCGCGACATCCATGCCGGAAAACTTGGACTTGCCTTGTTCGACGAACTGCCGCGTCGCGGAGCCCTTGATCGAGCGGATCATGCGTATCCCCTTCCGTCGCCAACGATGCACGCCGGAAGTTAAGGAATGGTTTACGCCCGCAAAGAAAAATTACTATGCAACGCGTAGTATGTCAAGCGTATAGTGTCAGTGTCGGTCCGCGGCGCGGCAAGATGGATCATCACGATCGCCGCCGCGTCGGCTAAAGCAGCTTCAACGCCAGAAACCCGCCAACAACTCCAACCGCCACGGCGCTGGTTACCAGGGTCAGCCGCTTCTCGATAAAATCGCGCACCGTGTCGCCGAAAAAGTGCAGCAGCGTCGCGACCAGGAAGAAGCGCAAGCCTCGGGTCAGGGCGCTCGCGATCATGAACAGCACAAAATCGAACCGCGCGGCCCCGGCGGAAATTGTGACGATCTTATAGGGGATCGGCGTCAGGCCTTTGATCAGGATGATCCACAGCCCGTATTCCTGAAACTTTGCCTGGAACGCCGCGAAGGCCGGGCCATACCCGTAGAAGTCCAGGATCGGCCGAGCGACCTGATCGAAGACGGCGAAGCCGATCAAGTAGCCGAATGCCCCGCCGGTGACGCTGGCCGCCGTGCAAATGCCGGCGAACCACCACGCCGACCGGGTTTTTGCCAGCGCCATTGGCACCAG